>VBMB01000017.1 GCA_005878525.1 Methanobacteriota archaeon | reverse complement strand
TCAACGCCCGGATGTCGCGCTCCGATAGCCCGGCGACCTTCTCGGGTGAGAAGTCACGAAACGCCTTTCGAAAGTGGGGCCACTTTTTCTCAACCATCCGCCAATTCAAGCCCGCGCTGAAGATCGCCCTGGACATCAGGTCGAGGTACCCGTGGTCATCTTTCGGGGGAACCGCTTTCCATCCCGGCATGGGGACTCCGACCTTGTTCGCTCTATTTATGCCTACCTTCGGGGCAGTCGTCGCCCCATTGGGTGGGCCGTCCGGACGCCCGGGTCCGCCAACGAGTCGAGACGGCGGCGATTGTGCCTTTCACCGAAAAGTGGACCGGGTGGGATTTGAACTCCAATCCTCACGGTGCTCGGGTGCTCATCCGTAGATCGATTCCCTGAGTCCCACTTTCAAGACGAGAATGCGGAGGAACGCCCCCTGGATGTCGACGATGACGCGGTAGTCCCCGACCCGCAGCCGATAGTAAGGTGAGTTCGCGAGCTTCTGGACAAACCGGTGCGGGTTCTCTCGCATGTCGCCGACTTTCTCGAAGATTCGTCGAGCCACGCTCCGGTCGAGCTTCTTCAATTGGCGCACGGCCGAATCGGACCAGAGGATCTCGAAGACTATCAGAAGCCCAACTCGGCCTTGAGTTGTCTGTGGGTCCGGTACTTCCCTCTCTTGATCTCCTGGATGGCCTGTGCGATCTCCTTCTTGGTCTGCTCGTTCAGCTCGTGAAGGTCTTCAAGTAGCCTTTCAAGAACCTCCTCATAGGTCTCTCGGGAATGAAGTTTCATCCCCTCGAGGGTCTTTTTCATCTCCTTGCTGAGTTGGATCGTCGTCACGGCCACGCACAGCCAATGAGGGCGGGCTTTCTTATAGGTTGCTATTGCATGCTATAGAAGTCCATCGGGCCAGACGACATCCGCCGATCTGATGCGGACTTGAGGCTAGATTCGCAACGGTTTCACCGCGGACTGCCTCTTGGTCAACCTCCACCAAAACGTGCCCTCGCGTCCCAATCACTTCCCCTCGACGAAAAGTGGACCGGGTGGGATTTGAACCCACGGCCTCTACCATGCCAAGATAGCGATCTTCCAGCTGATCTACCGGCCCGCGACGCGCTGTATCCTGGGCCCTCTATTAAGGTTTCTTTGCGGGTCGCGGCCGGACCGTTTTCCTCATGAGAACGCCGCTCGTCCCGAGCCGCGCGACGGTTTCGAAGCCTTCCCTTCGGAACATGTTCGGCGTGCCGAACCACCGCCACTCCGGCACCGACGTCATTCCTGCGGAGACGACCGGGTACGCTTCGACGACGCCTCCCCCTTGATCCCGGATGGATCGGAGAGCCGCATTGAGCGCGAGCTTTGCGACGCCGTGTCCCCGATGCTTCGGAGCCACGAAGAAGCAGGTGATCCTCCACAGCTTGCTCGCGGAGACCGGCGGAGCCACTTTTCGGTACGTCCGTCGCGCATCGATCCGGGGGAGTTCCTCTCGAATACCGTACTGACACCAACCGATCGGGGTTTTGCCTTCGTATACAAGGATCGCGTGCGAGCGACCTTTGCGGACCAACGCCTGCTTGTCCGCCCGGTTCCTCTTCTTCCACTCCTGACTCGTCGTCCCCCGGCGAAGGGGGTTCGCCCGCTGATAGAAGATGCACCAACACCCGCCCTGTTTAGCCGCAAGGGTCTCAAAGTCCGAGAGGGTGCGGATGCTGAGTTCGCGAGTCGTGTACACCTCAGGGTCCATGACGAAGCGTTCGTATGAGGTGAGCCGAGATGAACGTTTCCAGGGTCTGGCCCAGTTCCGGACGGACCTAAAAAGTGCGGCATCGTGCGCCGGCTAGGCCCTGTCTGCGTGACGGACCCCGTAAGTCGTCGGACCGAGACGCTAACTGGGTGTCATTGAGGCAATGTGTTCGGTTCGCGGCGAAATGCTCTTCCGGTTGCTCGCGATTCGACGAGCACGACACACAAGCCGCCCGAGGTTCGCCCCGCGGTGAACGGGAGAGGCCTCGAACTCTTCACGGCGGAAGCGCTCGAGTTCATCGCGGACCTGCATCGACGATTCAATCCCACCCGCCTGGACCTGCTGCGCCGGCGGGGAAAGCGCCAGGCGCGGGTGGACCAGGGAAAGGCTCTCGACTTCTCGAAGGCCACCCGGCGGATGCGGGACGACTCTTGGACGATCGCTCCCGTCCCGGACGATCTGACCGACCGGCGGGTTGAGATCACGGGTCCGACCGACCGAAAGATGATGATCAATGCCCTGAACTCGGGCGCCCAGACGTTCATGGCCGATTTCGAAGATGCGAACACGCCGGCGTGGAGGAACGTCGTCGAAGGCCAGGTGAACCTCCGCGACGCCGTCCGGCGTACCATCGAGTACGCGAGCTCGGACGGCAAAGAGTACCGATTAGACCGCGAGGTCGCGACGCTCCTGGTCCGGCCACGCGGGTGGCATCTCCCGGAACGGCATGTCCGGGTCGACCACGAAGACGCCTGTGCGAGCCTCGTCGACTTCGGCCTGTTCTTCTTTCACAACGCAAAGGATCTCGTCGCGCGGGGGACCGCCCCGTATTTCTATCTTCCCAAGATGGAGAGCCACCTCGAGGCCCGTCTCTGGAACGACGTCTTCGCCTTCGCGGAGGAGGCGCTGGGCGTCCGGCGCGGGACCACCAAGGCGACCGCGCTGATCGAGACCTTCCCCGCTGCGTTCGAGATGGAGGAGATCCTCTTCGAGCTACGGGACCACGCCGCGGGCCTCAATGCGGGGAGATGGGACTATCTCTTCAGTATCATCAAGACGCTGCGAGCACGGACGGACTTTGTGTTGCCGGATCGAGCGCAGCTCACGATGACCGTCCCGTTCATGCGGGCTTACACGGAGCTCCTCGTCAAGACGTGCCACCGCCGCGGGGCCCATGCGATCGGCGGCATGGCCGCGTTTGTCCCGAGCCGCAGAGATCCGACGGCGAACGAGATCGCGTTCACGAAAGTCCGAGAAGACAAGGCGCGCGAAGCGAACGATGGCTTCGACGGCACGTGGGTCGCTCATCCGGATCTCGTCCAGGTGGCCGGGCAGGTCTTCGACCACGCGCTCCAGGGAAGGCCAAACCAACTCGGCCAGGTGAGGGACGATGTGGACGTGACAGCGCACGACCTCCTGGATGTGCGCGTTCCGGGCGGCAAGACCACGGAGGCGGGCTTGCGAAGCAATGTGCGGGTCGCGCTCCAATACCTGGAGGCATGGCTTCGGGGGACCGGGGCGGTGACGATTTCGAACCTCATGGAGGACACGGCGACCGCGGAGATCGCGCGCTCGCTGGTTTGGCAATGGGTGCATCACGGGGCTCGCCTCGATGACCGTTTTACGGTGAACGAGGGACTCGTTCGGCAGGTTACGGACGAGGAGGTCGACCGATTACGCATGGAGGCGGATCCCTCGGCCCAGACGAGCGGGCGATTCCGAGAGGCGCGGGCGCTGTTCGACGACATTGCGTTGAAGGAGCCGTTAGTGGACTTCCTGACCATCCCCGGATATGCGCTCATCGAATGATTGAATCGGTTCGCGCCGGTGCAACCCGAGGAAGTCTCGCGTCCATGACGCAACTAGGTTGCGGCTTTGGCGCCCCGCTTCGCGGACGGCTTTTTCGACGTCGGTTCGGAGTAGAGTTCGAGGGGTTTCTCCTTCCGCCATGCTGAGGTATCCGAGGGAGTCCGCGTTCACGAACGTCGTGACCTCCTCGACCGTCCGGTTGTTCGCGATGAACTGGTCCCGCGTCTTCATGTCGATCCCGAGATAGCACGGGAACCGGATGGGCAGGCAGCCGATGCGAACGTGGACTTCCTTCGCGCCGGCCTGTCGGAGGATCTGCACGATCTTCCGGATCGTCGTCCCGCGGACGATGGAATCGTCGATCAGAACGATCCGCTTGTTCTTGACCGCAGACCGAATCGGATTCAACTTGAGCATGACGCCGATCTCGCGCTCCTGCTGATCGGGCATGATGAAGGTCCTCTCGATGTAGCGGTTCTTGATGAGCCCCTCGACGACCGGGAGGCCCGCGAGCTGCGCGTACCCCTGCGCCTGCGCCCGTCCCGATTCGGGAACCGGCACGATGATGTCCGCCTCGACCGGATACTCCTTGGCGAGTTGCTCACCGATTTTCACTCGGGCGTCGTAGACGAGACGCTCGTCCAGGATGCTGTCCGGGCGCGCGAAGTACACCCACTCGAACATGCAGTGCGCCGTGTGGTTCGGATGCGGGAGCCGCATCGAATCAAAGCCGTCCGGCCGGAGCTCGACGATTTCCCCGGGCTTGAGGTCGCGGATGAACTTGAATCCGAGC
This sequence comes from Methanobacteriota archaeon, assembly GCA_005878525.1. GTDB lineage: Archaea > Thermoplasmatota > Thermoplasmata > RBG-16-68-12 > RBG-16-68-12 > RBG-16-68-12. The sequence continues at coordinate 8,787 of VBMB01000017.1, read as the reverse complement.
GCGTCGAACACGACGCTCTCCGACGCGATCATGAACCGGCCGTTCCCCTCGCCGATGCACAGGGGCCGGACCGCCAAGGGGTCGCGCACCGCGTAGACCGTGTCGTTGATCATCAGTGCGAGGCTGTACGCCCCGACGAGCCGAGAGGTGAATTCTTTCAGAGCTCGCTTGACGTCCCCGCCAAAGTTCACGATTTCGTTCGCGAGCAGTCGAACGATGACCTCGCTGTCCGAGGTCGTCATGAAGGCCCAGCCCTTCTTGCTGAGTTCCTCCCGGATCTCGTCCGCGTTCGCAATGTCGCCGTTGTGCGCGAGGGCGATGTCTCCGTACGAGGTCTTGACGACGATCGGTTGGGCGTTCTCGAGGACGCTCGATCCCGTCGTGGAATACCGAACGTGGCCGATCCCGTTGTTCCCGCGAAGGTCCATGAGGTCCTCCTTGGAGAAGACCTCGTGCACCAGGCCCATGCCGCGCTTGGACTTCATCTCGCCGTTGTACACCGCGAGGCCCGCGGACTCTTGGCCGCGATGCTGGAGGATCCTTAGGCCGTAGTAGAGGTCGGAAGTCACCGGCGTCGTGCCCGAGCAGCCGATGATCCCACATTTCTCACGTGGGCGATGGTCGGAGCGCTCCGACGTTGCCTGGTCGACGGCCATCGTCAATGCCTCTTCGCCCAGGAGTAGTTCCGAAGTTTCTTCAAGCGTCCGAAGCCGCAGGCGGCGCAATACTTCTTCTGTTTGTGATACGCGCGCTGACCGCACCGCCGGCACCGGATGTGGACGCTCCTCCGTCCCATCTTGCCGAGCGACGCGGTCCCCTTGGTCATCCAGGCCACCTACGTCATGGGGAGATGTAGATGACGTTGTCTCCACGGACAATCGCAAGGTCCATCTTTCGCTGGGACTGATTGTCCTGCATCTCCTCCGCGTTGCGGAGGACGAGGTTCATGTGCGGGTCGAATCCGTCCAGGATCCCGCGGTACCCCCGCCCGCCTTTCAGCTCAACCATCACGTTCGAACTGATTCGTTGGTTGAGGAGAGAAAGCGGCTTAATCATCGGACCACGGCGCAGCCATGGAGGCGGCGTACTTAAAGGTTTACGGGAGGCGCGAGGCCGACGCGACTCTCATCGACCGTCACGGATTCCGATGAGCCCGCTTCCCTTCATTCTCGCGGCGGTTTCCCTTCGACGGATCGACCAGAAAACCGGAATCGCGGAGGATGTCCATGCCGACGATCATGTGGTATCGCATGTCCTTCCGATCGGCGATGGCGACCGCGACCTCGAATTCCCGGCCAGCGATCACGACGCGGGCATCGACGACGTCTCGTTCTTCCGGCTCGTGCGCCGCGGCCGCCCGAACGCGGACGCGGTCGAACACGGGCCCGAGACCCGCACGCGCCGCGAGGTCCGTGTCGAGGCTCGTCCGGGCCGCGCCGGTGTCGATTCTCGCCAGCACGTGGATGTCGCCCTTACTGCCACGGAGGGTGACCTCTTCGACGACGCCGATGGTCGTCCTTTCCTGTCGTTGCCGCCGCTCGGAGACCACGGGGTGCACCGCCAACTCCCTTCGTGTCGGTCGATAACCATCCCGCAATATAGCCTTAACCGCGCGATTCTCCGACTCGACACGTTTTTCTCCCGCGAACCGCATCGCTTCTCTCCGCGGGTGCAGGGGCCTCCGTTGAAGATCGGCGTGATTTCGAAGAAACCATCGTATTGGTCCACGAAGGCCATCCTGAAGTCGATCCGCGAACATGGCCACGAGCCTGAATTCGTGAAGACAGACGAGGTGCGCCTCGTCGTCGCCGGCACGGATGACGCGGTCTTCAACAGCAAGTCATTGCGATCATACGACGTCCTGATTCCGCGGATCGGCCGATCGATGACGGATTTCGGGAAGATGCTGTTGCGTCAGCTCGAGCTAATGGGAATCCGGACGACGCTGACGAGCGACGGCCTCATCACCGCCCGGAACAAGTTCCTCGCCCTGCAATCGCTCCGCCAGGCGCACATTCCGATCCCTCGGAGCATCCTTCTGGCCTCGCGGCCGAACTTCATGGAGGCCGCGCATCTCGTCCGCTACCCCGCGGTCCTGAAGATCCTGTCCGGCACCCAGGGGATCGGCGTGATGCGGGTGAAGAGCCTCGAGGAGACCGCGTCGATCGTCGACACGCTGAAATTCTTCGGCGAGGTCGTGTGCCTGCAGGAATACATCCCGAATCCCGGCGTGGACATCCGCGCCCTGGTCGTCGGCGATCGGGTCGTCGGTTCGATGAAGCGTGTCGCGGCGCACAACGAGTGGCGGGCGAACATTCACCTCGGCGCGAAGGGGGTCGCGATCGAACTGTCGGACCACGCGAAGGACGTGGCGGTGCGGGCATCAAAGGCCGTCGGATTGGAGATCAGCGGCGTCGACATGATATTCCGCGGTGACACCCCGTACGTCCTCGAAGTCAACGCCTCTCCCGGGTTCCGCGGACTCCTGGACGCGACCGGCGTCAACGCCGCGGACGCGATCGTCGAATATGCTGTCGAGAAAGTGAAGGCCGGCGAGCCGAAACGTCCTTGATGGACGCGTCCGTTGCGGGCGTCGATGGACGAGCTGAGCCGGAGGTACTGGACCCTCTTCTACGCGGCGAAGGCCAAGAACTGGGAACTCGCCAACTACATGGTGAAGGAAGCGGAGAAGGTCCTGAGGACCGCCGCGGTGGCCCGGCCGAAGTACGCAGACGACATCGCCGCCTTCGTCCGCGAGACGTTCGGATCGATCACCGCGGCCATTGAATCGAAAGACTGGTCCGCGTTCGAGAAGGCCTTCCGGAAGGGAATCTCGGAATCCGATCGATTGCACGACAAGTACAACAAATCGTTCCTCCGTTTTCGCCTGCCGGACCATCCGCCCGAATGGTTTGATCTCACGCCGCGATAGGTTTTTGGCTCCGCGATGCGTCGGCCGCGCGGCGGTCGGATGGAGTACGTGTCGTTGGGCCGCGGTGGACCCGACGTTTCCGCGGTCGGACTGGGGATGTGGCAGGCTGGAGGGAAGGCCTGGGGCTCCGACGTCCGAGATGCCGAGTGCCGCGAGGCGATGGAGCGCGCCGTGGAGCTTGGGATCAACCTGGTCGACACTGCGGAGGCTTACGGCGACGGCCATTCGGAGCGCGTCATGTGCCAAGCAATCCGGAACGTAGGGCGGGACCGCGTCTTCGTCGCGACGAAAGTCGGTGGTTGGCATCTGCGCGCGGATGACGTGAAGAAAGCGTGTGCCGCTAGTCTGAAGCGCCTCGGAGTCCGGGAGATCGACCTTTATCAGGTGCATTGGCCGGATCCTTGGAGCCAAGTCCCCCTGCGGGAGACGATGAAGGCTCTCGAGGCCCTCCACCGGGCGGGCCAGATCCGGAACATCGGGGTGAGCAACTTCGCGGTCCGCGATCTCACGGAAGCGCGATCCCATCTCTCACGGTCGGACATCGCCTCGAACCAAGTGCGTTACAACATGCTCCAGCGGGACGTCGAGGCGGAGGTCGTCCCGTACTGCAAGCGGGAGGGGATTGCGGTCCTCGCGTGGAGCCCGATTGGCAAAGGGGTGCTCACCGGAAAATACCACGATGGCAAAAGGCCAAAGGATCGCGTCCGCGCCGAAGAGGACTTATTCAAGCCTGCGAATCTGCGGGCCACCGCCCCGCTGATCCGGGAGCTCCGAAAGATTGGCCGCGGCCACGGCAAGAAGCCCGGGCAAGTGGCGCTCGCCTGGCTGCGCCGTCACCGACATGTCATCCCCATCCCTGGGGCGAAACGCCCGTCGCAGGCCGAGGAGAACGCGGCAGCCGCTGGTTGGTCACTCACGTCTCGCGAACTTCGGACGCTCAGCGGCATCCTGCGTCGGACCAAGCTCGATACGTTCTGAGGCTCACGGCTTCTTCCGGCGCATCACAATCGCGGCAACCACTGCGACGATCGCGACGACGATGACTACACCACCGATGAGCAAGGTCGTGTCGATTCCCCCGGAAGTCCCACCCCCGCCGCCACCGGTCCCCTGAACGACCAGCGATCCATGCTGCGCTGCATAGCCATGGACGCCGCAGAAGTAGTTGAACGTCCCCGCCGTCGAAGCGGTGAATGTGAAATTCGTGGCGGCGGTCGCACTCGAGAACTGGGCGGAGGCCTGATCCGGAGCGTCCTGGACCTGGTTGTTGTTCAGGTCGATGACCAGCATGTGAGGGGTCGCGTCGTGGGCGAAGAGGTGGAACGTGATCACGTCTCCCTGCTGGACGGTCAGGGTCGGCCCCGGTTCCGTGATATTGGTCGCAGTCCATCCCCACCCGGCGGGCGCGGAGAAGCTTGCATATAGTGGGATGCTCACCGCCTTTGCCGGAGTCTCCCCGATCGGGGCTCCGCGAACGGCCATCGGGGACGAGACCGCGAACGCAGCGATCGCGAGTCCGATGGCAACGAACACGAGCGTCTTTGAGAACTGATACATGGTCCCTTCCTCGGCCGCGCGAGCCTGTCCCCACTCATAAAGGTTTTCCGAAAACGCGTGCGCAATCGTGGTTTCTCGGTGCGGGGGATGGGACTTCCCGACCCGCGCGGGGTGCGCGGGGCTTTTGAACCCACGGACTCCTGCGAGACCGGATCTTAAGTCCGGCGCCGTTGTCCTAGCTTGGCTACCCCCGCGCGCGGCCCATCGGGCCGTCGGTATAATGCCTTTTTGCGTGGCGCTTCGCTCCGATCACCCCGACCGTGGAAAACCCGAGTCCCTGGAACATCAGGAAGAGCCAGAGGTAGAAATCGCTTACGCCGTGGCCCGAGCCTTGATCGCCGGCGATCGTCCCGAGCAAGTTGAGCGCCCACGCGACGAGCATGATGAAGACGCCGGAGAGGAGGAACGCGAACTCGGTCGAGATGTGAACGCTGCGACCCATGCTCGGAGACCCCGACGCGTTGGCGGGTATTTCTTTCTGCGTCCTCTCAGATCCCGGTCTCCTCGGTTGCGCGGTCCGAGGATTTATTATGCGCCGAGCGGGTCGGGTCGCCGTGGGTCGTCTCGATGGCCGCGTCGCCCTCGTGACGGGTGGCAGCGGCGGCATCGGCCGCGCAGCGGTCCTCGAGCTCGCGCGGGAGGGTGCCGATGTTGGCGTCCAGTACAACCGCGGGAAAGAGGCCGCGGATTCCGCGGTTAGCGCGGTGCGGAAACTCGGTCCGCGAGCGGTCGCCTTACAAGCGGACGTTGCGGACGCGCGGGCCGCAGAGCGTGTCGTCGCCGAGGTCGTCCGGACGTTCGGCCGTCTCGATGTGGTGGCGTGTTTCGCGGGCTATCCCATTCGGACCGAGGAGTGGTACAAAGACTATGCCGCACTCACGCCCGACGAGGTGCGAGCGCCGATTGACATCGACCTGCTCGGATCGATCTTCGTCACCCAGGCTGCGCTCCCGGCGATGGTCCGGGCCCGTCGAGGCAGCATCATCTTGGTCGGTTCGACACCTGCATTGACGGGCGACACGGTCGGGATTCCGTATCTCGTGGCCAAAGGAGGCGTCTTGGCTTTGGCGCGGGCCCTCGCTCAAGTCTACGGACCCCACGGCGTTCGTATCAACGCCCTCGCTCTCGGGAGCATTGCCAGTGAAGCGACCAAGCGCGCGACGAAACCCGCGGACCGAAAAGCGTTGGCTCAAGAACCGGCCTTGCGGCGCTGGGGCACGCCTGAAGAAGTCGCTCGCGTCGTCGTGTTCCTCGCGTCGGACGACGCTTCGTACATCACCGGGCAGACGATCGTCGTCGACGGCGGATACGCGTTGCGCTAGCCACTCCTTACGGCGCGGGAAGGGTCACGCCTTCCATCAAAAAGGACCCCCGCGTTCCGCAGGTGTGACACGTGAGGATGAAGGAGGCGCTTCCGACCGTAAATTGCTCGCGGACGATCCAGTGACTTCGTCCGCAAACGCACACGAGTCGGACCTCTTCCGGTTGCCCGCGGGCGCGGAGGAACAGGCCGTCCTCGGTGCTTCGCCAACCTTGGACGACAATCCCTTGTGCCGCGTTGATGCGGACCTCGCGGATCGTCGCCATCGTCGGCGTCAACGGTCTCGCGCCTTAAGCCCCTTTGCGCGTCGCAGGGTACGTGATCCCGCCTCCATGGACTCGCGCGAACGGAGCAAGTCGGTGATCTTGCGTCTTGCCGGACGAGAGGACATGAATCACGCGCAGCCCACGCACGACGAGAGCGTCCGCAAGCAGCGAGCGATGGCACTTCCACGGGACCGCCTCCGCGCACATGATGGCGGTCCGCCGTTTCTCGGCGACGGCAATCAACCGGTCCAGAGCGACGGAGAATTCGGCCGAGGCCATGTAGTCCGCGTAGCCTCGGAATCCGGCGTTCCGCCAAGCGGTGTTCACACTATCGGGGAGCGCCTTCCGGAAGCCGCCGAGATCCTCGAAGTGCTCGTAGGCGACACCCCGGTCCGAGAGCGCCTTCGCAAGGGATCCTTTCGCGGTCCACGGCACACGCTGGGACGTCGGAAAATGCCGGACGTCGGCCAAGAACTGAATGCGATGCTCCCCGAGGAGGGCGACGAATTCCTCGAGGGAGCGCGTGGAGTGACCGATCGTCCAGATCGTCCGGCTCGACCGACCGAATGCTTCTCGCCGATCTTCCGATTCCTCCGACGAAGGGTCGCCCACTTGAGCCTCACGGGCGATAATCTCTCCGCTGACCTTAAGAGACGCGGACCCGACCCCGTGCTGCCGCGGGCCCTGGCCCGGGCGCGTGTCTTCGCCGGTGCATCCGGCCGCGACGGACGGGTCCACGGCTTCGTCACGGATTCCGGGTCGCGCGGGCCGCTCGCCGGGGCAACCGTGCGAATTGAGGCTTCGGACCTCCCCTGGGTGTTCGAGGCGACCACGGATTCGACCGGTTACTACGAAGTCGCGGTCCCGGCGCATCGATATTCCGTCACGGCATGGAGCGTCGACCACGACCAGGCCGCCTCTACGGTCGCCGTCGGCTCGGGGCAGACCGTCTGGCTGAATGAGACCCTCTCGGCCGCAGGCGCCCGATCCGCGCGTCTCCAAGGGTTCATCACCGACGCCGTCACGAGCGCGCCGGTGACGGTCGGCGGCATCTTCGCGGGTCACCCGTGGTGGGACAGCGGCCGCGGATACGTGAACGAGAGCTCCCTTAACAGCTCGGGCTATTACGAGATGAACCTCGTCCCGGATTATTATGAGATCATGAGCCACAACGTGTTCGGCTACGCCTCGTACGATTACTATTCGGTGTACGTCGGCTCCGGCCAGGTCCTCTGGTACAACATTTCTCTTACACCGAATCCGATGAACGCGTGGATCAACGGCACCGTCCTCGACGGGAGCAATTCCGCCTCAATTGCCGGGGCCACGATCGTCGCGCGGGTGGATGGGAATGTTCTGCCATCCGTCGTCTCCAACGCAACCGGATTCTATTCCATCCAGGTCCCGTCGGGCAACGTGGAGCTCGCCGCGAACGCGCTCGGATACGCCCCGACCTCGACGTCGGTGTACGTATCGTCGGCAGGGACGGTCCTCCTGAACATCGGGCTCACGCCGCTCTCGTTCGGGGTTCGCGGGTACGTCCGCGACGGGGTCACGGGAGCCGGCCTGCCGGGCGTCCTCTTGACCGTCGATCCGATCTTCGGGAACGGATACTTCGACCAATCGTCGACGGACGCATCCGGATTCTTCAACATCCCTCTTCCGCCGGACGATTTCGTGGTCCGCGCGAGCGCCCCTGGATACACGACGTGGACGACGTACCTCTTCTCGTTCTCGACCGGATTCGTCTGGGCGAATGCGACGCTCTGGCCAATCATCTCGAGAGTCTTCGGGTACCTCGTCGATTCGTTGGACGGCAGCCACGTGCCCGGACTCAGAGTCACCGCGATCGACTCGCGGGCCGGATACTCGACGTCCGGCGTCGCCGACGCGAACGGCTTCTTCTCCTTCGCCGTCCCGCCGAGCCCGGCGATCTCCGTTGCGGTGTACGGCCAGGCGCCGTATGCGGGCAACATCGCATACGTCGCGACGCACCCGTACGAGACGACGTGGGTGAACATCACATTGGACCGTCTCACCGCGCAGGTCGACGCGACCGTGACGAACGCCTTGACGGGCTTACCGATCTCCGGTGCGAGCGTCTATGCCGCATGGTACTACGGCTCCGATTGGGGAACCTCGAACGCGACGGGCGCGACCGTGATCGAGGCCCCCGCGGGAGCGCCGACCTACGTGTCGGCTTGGGCGAGCGGCTACCTCATCTGGAGCACGACGTTGTCCCCGGTCGCGGGCACCAACTCGATTGCGATTCGGCTCTACCCGGACCTGCCTCTGGACGTTCGGATTCGGGGCTACGTGAACGACTCGACCACGGGCACGGGCCTTTGGCCCGGAACGGTTCACGTCAACGGGTACGACGACCAGACAGCATACGGCTACACGGATGGAACGGGCTACTACGAAGTCTGGACGGTCGCCGCTCCGCAGACGGTCCGCGCGACCGCGACGGGATACGCCGCTGGAGAGGCGGCCATCAACCCGGTATCGGGGGCCACCCTCTGGGTCAACCTGAGCCTCTCCCCGGACACGAATGCACCACTCGTCCGGAGCTTCACCGCGACCCCGTCGATCGGCGTGTCGGAATCGAATCCGACGAGCCTCGTCGCGGACGTGAACGAGACGAGCCTCGAGCAGTCGTACATGTCGATCCTCAAACTGCATTCCGCCTCCGCCAACATCGGGACGTTCCT
>VBMB01000104.1:3113-10354 GCA_005878525.1 Methanobacteriota archaeon | reverse complement strand
TCCTCCGGGTCAGCATGATCCCGAAGACGAAGAGCACGGGCACCGCGCCCGCGTAGACGATGACCTGGATCAGGAATACGAACTCGCTCAGGAAGAGCAGGTAGATCGCGCCGATCGTCACGAGGGTCATCGCGAGCCAGAACGCCGCGCGCACCATTCGCTTGTTTGTGACGACCAGGATCGACCCGATGACCTCGAGCGCGCTCAACACGAAGAACGCGATGAGCTCCCAGTCAACGTCCACCACGTGCCTCCCCCCGGCTGACCCGTGCACGGCCCGACACGCCGCTCACCCCACGGACCAGAGACCCGACGCAATTGCAGCGGCCGCGATGATGATCGCACCGAGGGAATACGGGATCAGTTTCTTCCAACCAATGTTCAAGATCTGGTCGATCCGCACGCGCGGCACGGACCAGGAGATCCAGATGAAGACGATCGAGATCAGGTAGATCTTCAGGAGGAACCAAGCTTCCTCCGGGACGATCGGCACGGGGACCCCTCCGACGGACAGGGTCACGAAGACGGGCCCGCTCCAGCCGCCGAGGTAGAGGATCGCGATGAGCGCGGCGCCCGCGATCATCCGGAGCCACTTGAACCCGAAGACGAGGCCGAACCGCATCCCCGAATACTCGGTCGTCCATCCTTCGACGAGTTCCGCCTCGGCCTCGGGGATGTCGAACGGGATGCGCTCCATCTCCGCCATCATCGAGACGCTGAACACGATGAACCCGAGGATCTGCGGCGAGAAGACGTACCACGCGGGGATGCTCAGCGCTCCGAACGAGACCAGCGGCCGATCCTGCTGCCGGACGATCGTTAGCGGGTTGAGGGATCCCGTGAAGAACACGAGGGCGATGACCGACAGGATCATCGGGATCTCGTAGGCCATGAGCATCGCGGCGGCGCGCAGGCCGCCGACCAGGGTATATTTGTTGTTCGCAGACCAGCCGGCGATCAAAATCCCGAGGGGTGCGAGCGAGAAGGCCGCGAAGATGAAGAGGATTCCGAGGTCGAGGTTCGCGACGTAGAAGCCGCTGCTCCACGGGAGTGCCGCGAAGATCATCAGCGTCGAGGAAGCAATCAGGACGGGCGAAATGTGGAACATCGCGGAGTCCGCGTTTCGCGGGGTGATGTTCTCCTTCTGCAGGAGCTTGACGCCGTCGGCGATGTTCTGCAGATATCCGGTGCCGCGGTGGGTCGGGCGATGGGCGCGGTTAAAGGGCCAGAACGGGAGGGACCAGATCGAGATCATGATGCCGTAGCGGTCCTGGAGGCGGCTGTAGAATTTCCGCTCGACCCACATCATCGTGAGGAGGTTGATCAGCGTCGCCCAGATCACGATGATCGTGACGGCGATGAGCCACGTGACGAGGACGATGAGCAACTCGGACCCGAGCGGACCCATCCCGAGTCGCCTGCGAGCGACCGGGTCGAACCACTGCGCCAGTCCCGTCAAAGGCGGAATCAGACCCGCGAGCGCGTACAGGATCTGGTCGATGATCCAGACAATCGCGAGGACGAGGACCTCGCACACCCCGAACAGATTCGGGATCAGCGGCGCACTCACTTGTCCATCTCCCCGACGCAGACGTCGACGGACCCGAGGATTGCGACTGAGTCGGCGAGCTTGTTGCCGCGCAGCATGATGGGCGTCGCGGCCATCGTGCAGAAGACCGGGCTTCGAATCTTCACGCGGTAGGGCCGGTCGTCGCCGTCGCCGATAACGTAGAACAGCGCCTCACCGCGCGAGTCCTCCGTCTTGGCGTATCCCTCCCCCTCCGCGCGGCGGGGGGCCTTCACCCGATACGGTCCGGTCTTCGGCATCTTCTCCAGGGCCTGGAGGATGATCTGGCATGACTCCCGCAGCTCGTTGAAGCGGCAGACGAAGCGGGCATACGAATCCCCCGCCCCGCCGTCGTGCCACACCTGCGGCTCGAAGTCGATCTCCTCGTACACCTCGTACGGGTCGAGGCGGCGCAGGTCGACGTTCACGCCGCACGCGCGCAGATTCGGCCCCGTGACGCCCCAGTTGATCGCTTCGGCGGCGGAAATCTTCCCAACGCCTTCCGTCCGCATGTGGAAGACCTTCGACTCCTGGAAGACCCGCTGGTACTCGTTGTCGACCTTCTCGAGGAAGTGTTCGATGCTCCGCCGGCACATCGCTTCGAAATTGTCTGGGAGGTCATTCCGGACTCCGCCCACCCGGGGATAATTCTGATTCATCCGGGCGCCCGACATCAGCTGGATCAGGTCGAGGAACAGCTCCCGCTCCCGGAGCGCCCAAAGGAGGCCGGTGAGCAAGCCAAGGTCCGGCCCGTACGCGGCGAGCCACATCAGGTGGGAGGCGATCCGCTGGAGTTCGAGGGCCACGACGCGGATCCACTGGCCGCGCTCCGGGGTCTCGATCCCCATCATCTTCTCGACGGCGAGGCAGTACGCGTGGGACCAAGTGATCGACGAGACGTAGCACAGCCGGTCCGTCAGCACGACGTTCTTCTGGAACTCGCGGACCTCCATGATCTTCTCGTAGCCGCGGTGGAGGTAGCCGATCTCCGGCTTGGCGTCCGTGACCGTCTCCCCGTCGACCTTGACCTTCATGTTCCACAACCCGTGGGTCATGGGGTGCTGCGGCCCCATGTTGATCCAGAACTCCGGCACTCACTTCCCCCCTCGGAGCTTGCGCCGGGTGATGTACTGGCGGTCGACCTCCTGGGCGAACTCCTTCCGGAGGGGATGGAACTTGAAGTCTTCCGGCAACAGGATCCGCGTAAGGTTCGGATGGCCCGTGTATTCGACGCCCATCAGGTCCCACATCTCTCGTTCGAGGAAATCCGCCGCATGCCACAGGCCGGTGAGGGTGGCGATCTTCGGATCGTCGTACGGGATCTGGGCGTTCACCTGGACCATGCAGCCGTTGTAGTAATTCTCGATGTGGTAGATGCTCTCGAAATGGTCCTTCCAGTCGACCGCGGTGACGCACGAGAGATGCTCGAAGCCGAGCGTGTCCTTCAGGTACGTGCACACCGGGACGAGCTCGGCCCGATCGATCACGATCTCGACGAGGCGTTCCCGGACGATCTTCGCGTCCTTCAGCTTCGAACCGAAGGCGACCTTCAGCTGCGCGAGGACCTCCTTCTCGGCCCCGGGCACCGACCGACCCGTGATCGACGGCGAGGACGTGACGACCGCGCTCATATCTGGATGACCTCCTCCTTCTTGAGCGCGTATTGCGTGGCGACGAACATGATCCCGAGGAACAGGAAGATCGAGTACTTGGCCACGGGCGATACGGAGTTCAGGAGGCCGCCCCACGCGAAGGCCCACAGGAGGAGGAAGATCGCGGCGACGTCGAAGATGACGAAGATGAGCGCGAACATGTAATACTGGAAGTGAAACTGGATCTGGGCCACGCCTTCCGGAACCTCGCCGCACTCGTATGTGAGGTCCTTCAGCGGTGTCGGGTGGTCGGGCCGGAACAGACGCGTAGCGAAGAACGTGCCGAGTGGGAACAGCAGGGCAACGACAGCAAAAATCACGACGGGCACGTAGCTTTCCAGCACCATGTCCGTCGCGTGGAAAATTGGTCGGGCTATTAAACCTTTGTCGGGGCACTCGACCCTCGTGTTTTCTCCCGATAACGCGGGCTCACCTCGCGTCTCGAAGATCCGTGGAGTCGCACGCCGAAAATCCCATCCGAAAATCGGCACAACGATTTATATCGAGGGATTTCAATGGTCTCAGTCGGATGGCGGCGGAGAGGCTTCTCCCGCCCGGGCAGCGGGAGGTTCGGAAATGGCCGAGGCTCGACCTGGGCATCGTCCCCCGTTTCGACCCGAAGGAGTGGGACCTCCGCGTGGACGGCTCGGTCGACAAACCGGTCCGCTTCACGTACGACGAGTTCCTGCGCCTTCCATCCGCAAAGGTGGTTTCCCCTTTCCATTGCGTCACGGGCTGGACCACGTTCGACAACGAGTGGGCCGGGGTCACGATGCGCGAAGTGGCGGAGCGCGCGCAGATCCACTCGACCGCCCGCTTCGCGACCTTCCGCTGCGGCGACGGCTATACGACGTCCCATCCGCTCAATGTCCTCTACGATTCGGATGTCCTGCTCACGTACCAGTGGGACGGCAAGCCGCTCCCGATCGAACACGGGGGGCCCGTTCGGCTCCTCGTGCCGAAGCGCTACGCCTACAAGAGTGCGAAGTGGGTGCGCGCCGTCACGTTCACAGACGAGGAAGAGCTCGGGTACTGGGAGGTCCGCGGTTACAGCAACACCGCGGATCCGTTGACCGAGGACCGCTATTCCTTCTGATGGGCTCTCGCTCCCCTTCATTTGTGGAAAGTACATAAGCCGAGCCCTCTTGGCAGCGATGACGGCCGTGGCGAAGGTCGCTTCGGAGGAGGACCGCCCGAGTGAACGGCGGATGACATTCTTCGAGCATATCGAAGAACTCCGGCAGCGCCTCAAAGTGATCGTCATCGTGATCGTGGTACTGTTCGCGCTATTCCTTACCACCGGAATCGGCTCCGTAACAGTCTCTGGAACGCAGATCCCGATGTTAATCCCCGCCCTCGGGCCGACCAACCCGAACGTCGCGACGCAATTTGTCGTCGCCATGAAGAATTATCTGGTGCCGGAGAGGGTCGGAGGAATCCCTCTAAACTTCAGCTTCGCACCGCCTTGGGACGCGTACGTGGTCATGTTCAAGGTCGCCTTCTTCCTCGCGGCCGTCGTCGGCTCGCCGGTCATTGTGTACGAGCTGGGACAATTCATCGGACCTGCACTGAAGCCGTCTGAAAAACGACTCATCCTTCGAATCACCGTCCCGGTGGTTTTGCTGTTCCTCTCCGGCGTCGCGCTGTGCTTCATCGTCGTCTTGCCTTTCACTTTCAACCTCCTCTATTCGGTGCAGACCGTCCTCGGTGCGAACTTCCTGGTCCTCTATGGTGACGACTTTATCGATTTCGTCCTGCTATTCACCCTCGCGTTCGGCCTTGCGTTTCAGCTTCCCGTGCTCATGTATGGCCTATCGGCCCTTGGGATTGTGTCGTCCGACTTCTGGAAGAAATATTGGCGCTTCGCGGCGATCGCGATCTTCCTGTTCGGCGCGATTATCACGCCAGACGGCAGCGGAATCACGATGTTCCTCGTCGCGCTTCCGATGCTCGCCCTGTACGTCGTCGGGTATGGGGCCGCCGTCCGGGTCGAGCACAGGCGGGCACGTGCGAAAGCCTGATAACCCGGTCGTCCTTAGCAGAATTGGGAGGTCGGAAAAATGTCCGCGTTCTCGCCGATTGACATCGCGGCCCAGATCGAAGGCATCGAGTGGGTTGTCATCCTGATCATCATCGCGGTGCTGCTCCTCTTCGGACCGTCGAAGCTGCCGGAGCTCGCCCGCGGGGTCGGGCGCGCGCTCGGCGAATTCCGGCGGGGCCGGATGGAAATCGAGCGAGAGATCTCCACCGAACTTTCGACAATGGACGCGCGAGACATGCGGGTTCGTGTCGAGAAAGCCGCGGGCGCACTGGGCGTCCCGGCGACCGGGCGAAGCGAGATGCAACTGAAGCTCGACATCGCCCGCGCGGTCGACAGGGCGCACGATGAGCAGGTCGTTTCCGCGGCTCAAGCGATGGGTGTGTACAGTTCCGGATCGGACGTCACTCGACTGAAGGAACAGATCATCAAAGCCCTCAACGTGTGACGCTTTCCTCCGAGTGTCTGAGGGTCGCACGTTACCTTTATCCCGAGTGAGAGTCTACCCGCGGCCGTCCCCCGGAGTAGGGCCCATGGCGAGCCTCGATTATGCGTATCGCCGACTCGTGAACACCTTGGGGCCCGAGCGCGTCGCGCGTTCCGAATTTGAGCGGATGGTTTACAGCCACGACTTTGCGTCCCTGCCGAAAGTCGCGCTCCTCCAATGGAAACTGTACCCGGATTTCGTCGCCCTGCCGCAGACGACCGAGGAGGTCGCGGCCCTCGTCAAGCTGAGCGACGAGAGCTTGCTCCAGATCACCCCGCGGGGCGGCGGGACCGGATGGTACGGCGGCTCCGTGCCGAACCGCGGCGGCGTCCTGGTCGACATGCGGAAGATGAACCACATCGTGGCGTTCGACCCGGATGGCCGGACGGTCACCGTCGAAGCGGGCGCGACCTGGAAAGACCTCGAGGATTTCGTCGAATCGAAAGGCTTCGCCCTTCCGATCGTCCCCGTGAACGCGATCGGGAGCACGGTGGGCGGCGCGATCAACTCCGGAAGCACCGGCTTCGGCGCTCCCCGCGGCGGTAGCCTGCGTGACGCGATCGCGAGGCTCCTGGTAGTCCTGCCGGACGGGAGCTTGCTCAAGACGGCCTCGGAGGCGGACGTGGACGGCCATCTCGCGAACCTCACTCCCCTCTTCTTCGGCGCGGAAGGAACGCTGGGCATCATCGCGGAAGCGACCCTGCGGGTCGTCCCGAAACCGGAGTCGTCGAAGGCGATCGCGTACGCGTTCCCCTCGCTCGCGGCATCGGCGCGATTCTTGAAGGAAATCGTCGACAGCGCCCTCATCCCATACCATGCGGCGCTCGCGAGTCGGGACCACTTCGTCTTCGAGAGGGCCCTCCGTCCGGACAGCCCGGATCCCGCGGACATCGCCCTCGTCGCCCTGCAAGGATCGAAGGACGAGGTCGCCGACCAAGAGCGGACCGTCGACGGGCTCGCGGCGAAAGAGAACGGCGCGAAACTCGTCCCGGCGATCACCGAACAACTCTGGAGGGATCGGTACAACAACTACAGTGCGCGCCGGCTGAGTCGCGGACTCGTGACCTCGTACAACCTCATCCCCGTGAGTCGATTGCCCGAGGCCGCCGATCGAGCGGTGGAGATCCGGGACAAGCTCAAACTGAACGGCGCGGTCCAGGCGTTCCTCGTCGACAGCACGACCGCCGCGCTCGTGCCGTATGTGCTGATGGACGACACCCGTCCGTCCGGCGGCACCGCGCTCGGGTTCGTGAAGCGAATGGGGGACGCGGCATTCAAGATGGACGGACACTCGATGGGGCTCGGCCTGTTCCTCGTGTTCAACCTGCGGAAGATGCACGGTCGCGCGACCTCGTTCATCTCGGCGGTCAAGGTCGTATTCGACCCCCGGAAGAAAATCAACGGAGGCAAGACGCTCGAGGTCTGGACGAAGTACCCGTGGCCCGGCCTCCGTGCGATCCCGCCGCCCGGGATGGCGGTGGGCCTGGAGATCGCCGC
>VBMB01000104.1:0-3012 GCA_005878525.1 Methanobacteriota archaeon | reverse complement strand
GCCGACCTGAACCGCGTGCCGCCCGTGACCGTCAAGGTGAAGGACGACGGCGAGGTCCGCAAACTCGTCCGGGTCTTGAACGGCCAGGAGAGCACGGTCAGCCTCGGACTCTCCGCGGAGGACTACCACTATTTCCGGACACAGCTCGGGGTCGGGCGCACCCGCGAGTTCGGGACCGTGCTTCGGCCGCGGACCCTCCTCACGTACGACTGGATCGTGCCGGAGCAGCGCGGCGTGCAGCTCGACTTCACCGGCTACGCCGGGATCGAGTTCGGGGACGCCCACCGGGCCATCGCGCAGGTGGGGGCGACGTGGAAGCAGCTCTACGATGACGGCCTCGCGAAAGGCCACGTGGTGCCCTTCGTGCCCACCGTTCCCCTCGATTTCGGAATTGGGGACGCGGTGTACGGAGACGCGCCGTTCGCTTCGTATCGCGGTGAGTTTGCGTCCCACGTGAATGCCCTGCGGACGATCTCCCCGTTCGGACACCGAGCGCGCCTCGGGTTCGAAGAAGTGGCGAACAACGGCACCGCGTACGACCTCCTTCACGCGACGGTCCCGCTCGCAGCGGAGTTCTTCATCCCAGTCGCGGTGGCCTTGCGCCTGGAGGCGAAGCCGGCGGCGCGCAAGACGCTGACCTACGCATACGACGACGGGTCGAAGCTGGCGGTCGCGCTGGACAAGCTGAGCCGGACAAGCCAGACCCCGACCTGGGTGCACGTCACCGACGCGGTCGCCTCGAAAATCCTCCGGGCTGCCGCTGTGGCTGACCCGTTCGCGGTGCAAGTGTCCATCGGTGGGACGACGAGCGGGATGGCGGCGAAAGAAAAGGCGATCGACGCCGCGATGGCCGGCTTCACATCGAAGAACGGAGAGGTCCCGAATCCGTTCGATGTGCCCGCGGCAGCCTACCGGAAGACGGCCGACACCGTCACGCGCTCTCTTTTCGTCGGCGAGGTCCGGTTACCCGCAAGGTCCCTCGGGGACTTCGTCGCGAAGACTCGGGCGTTCGGGGATCAGAGCGCCGCGAAGGCCGGCATCTACGCGACCCTTCGTGCCACGGGGACCGTGTCGACGTTCCCCTTCTTTGCCGCCCCGAAGGACCGATCGAAGGTGTACGACCTCTCGAAGGGCGTGCGCGCGATCGCGGCCAAGACACCCGGAGCCGCGTTCACGTCCCGGCTCGCTCATCTCTGGGAAGAGGAGACCCACTTCATGCGACGGATGGCGTTCCTCCGCTCTCTGAAACTGACGATCGATACGGCGCACGTCGCCCAACCGCTCGTTTCCCCTTGAGACGTCACATTTGTGGTGCGCCGCATTTCGGGCAGATCGCTTGGCTCTGTTCCAGGGGCGAACGGCACGCGATGCAGACCCCCGTCTTGATTCGGATCGGGAGCATCGAGACGAACACGCCGAGCGGGACGAACACCAACGTGAACAGGTACTGCCCGGTCACGATGCCCTCGAGTCCGATCGCGACGAGGAAGACGCCCGCGATCTTCATGATCACGATCAACCGCTGGACCCGCGGCAGGTTCTTGATCGTCTGGATCTCCTGCTTGTACGTCAACCGAGGCGCTTTGCGCGCCTTCAGCGTCACCGGAGGCGAGGCGCTGTCCGTCACGCCTCATCGCCCTCGTGCGTTTCTTCTCGGTCGGAGGGTTCCTCGGGTGGCTCCTCCGCTTCCTCCTCGATTTTCGGTTCTGGCTTGGGAGGGGGAGGCTTCGGGGCGGGTGCCTCGGCAACGGGCGGCGGGGCAGCGGCCTTCGTCTCCTGAATCGGGGCGACCGGTTTCGGAGCCGAGGCGGGCGCGGGCGCGGTGGGCTTGGCGGCCGCTGGAGCCACGGCAAGGGGCCTCGGGGCCGGCGGCGCGGGGGGCGTCGTCGACACCACGCGCCCATCTTTCACCTCGAACCCGTGCTTCGTGACCATCGTGATCGCGTCCACCGGGCAGACAATCGCGCACTTCTCGCAGCCGACGCAGTTCTCCTCGATGATGATGGCCTTCCTCGACGTGTACGAATATTCCGGGAGGGCAAACTTCCGGTCCACCATGCCGATCGATTCGAACGCGCAGTTGTCGAAGCAGTGCGTGCAACCCATGCAGATTTCCTCATCGACGACCGCGAGCGTGCCGCGGCCGCGGATGTACTCCTGCGTCCGGACCTTGAATCCTTGTTTGTACCGGTCCTTCGCGAGCTGCAGGTTCATCTGCCGGACGGTGCGGTAGTACGCCGTCAGAGGATCCGTCGGCGGTTGCACGGTCGGAGCGAGCGCGGGCTTCGCGGCCGTCGCAGGCGAGGTCGCCATCCGTCACCCTCTCCGGCCGGGGAGGGGTGGCTCCTTCCGTTTCTGGTCGATGTTGCCTCCGGTCGGCGACTCACCGGGGAGCCGTTCGGCGAGGAACTGGGTGATGTCCATCACCTTGAATCCGTACCGCTCCTCGCCGGGCTTCCACTTGTTCTCGTGGTGGAGGCAGCCGAAGTGGGTGAGGCACTTCGGGCATGCGACCAACAGATAGTCCGCGTCGACGTCCGTCGCCTCGTCCATCCGCTTCGCCGTCAAGCCTTTCGTCTTGTCATTGCAATACATCATCTGCGCGACGCCGCAACACTGTGCGTCCGCGCGGAACGTCTTCAGCTCGACGAGCTCCGCGTTGTCGACGCGCTTCACGAGCTCCCGCGGTTCCTCGTACACCGGGTCGATCGGCATCTGACGCCCGGAGCGGCACGGGTCCTGAAAGGCGACCCGGATCTTCTTCGCGGTGTCCGGCTGAGGCGGGATGCGCAGGCCGCGTTCGTACAGGAACTGGGTGATGTGGACCACCCGGACGCCGTCCAGCTTGTAGTCGAGTTTGAACGTCCGGTAGCCCTCGGCGCACGACGTGATGAACGTCTTCACGCCGAGCATCTTGATGATCTTCGTGTTGTACTCCCGCATCCGTTCGAAGACGTCGACCTTGCCTTGCCACAGCTGGTCGTGTCCGCAGCACTTCATGAACGAGCGGTC
>VBMB01000103.1 GCA_005878525.1 Methanobacteriota archaeon | reverse complement strand
GGTCCTCACCGCCGGCCCTGGGGCCGCATCACCGCGGTCCTGGTCGTCGCGCTCGTGACGATCACGGCTCTCGCCATCGCGGTTCGACAGCCGAACCGCCCTCCTTCCATCAGCGACGTATCCGTCAGCAGCGACACCGCGACCGTGGCCACCCCCCCCGCGCCTCTGACCTTCATGGCTCAGGCGACCGACCCCGACGGCGACGCGCTGACTTATTCCTGGAACTTTGGCGACGGGCAGACGGGATCGGACACCCAACCGACCCACGTCTATGCCGTGCCCGGTTGGTACACCGCAGTCTTGACCGTGAGCGATGGAAAGGGCGGGGTCGCAACGAACGATGACCGACTTCTGTTCATTCACGTCCGGTCCGATCTGTCTGATGGAGCGGTCCCTTCGAACCCTCCATCGCCGTCGAGTTGCCCGGTCGTCTGCGTCTCGTCGACTGGACTCGCGGTGCTCGTGGCAAACCGTTCTGCGGCGGCGGCGGGTTCCGAAGTCCGTTTCAGCGGGAATGCCTCGTGGGCGTACGTGTGGGCGTGGAGCAACGCATCGAATGCGTCCCTCGGCGGAACGTACACCGTTGTGAGTGCCGCGGAGAACGCATCGTTGTTTTCGTTCGGTTACTCCTGGGGGGACGGAACCACGAACACGACCGGCACCGCGATCGAGGTCGGCCAGACCGCGCACCGATTCTCGTCGCCGGGGAACTACTTCGTTCGCCTGAGCGTGTCGTCGGGCGCATTGACGACATCCGCGGGCTACACGGTGCGAGTCCTCGCGGGAGCTCCGCCGGCCCAGCTGAAGTATCCGGACATCTTCGCATCCACGACGGCGCGGGAACCGGATTCGCTAGAGCCGGCCATCGACAACGAGTCTGCCGGCGGAGGGGTGCTGCAAAACGTGTACGAAACTCTCGTCACATTCCCATCGGACAGCGAAAGCGTCGATCCGCTCGTGCCGCGCCTTGCCACGGAAGTCCCGTCGATGGCGAATAACGGCACGTCCGCGGACGGGAAGAACTACACGTTCCAGTTGCGGCAGGATGTGGTCTTCCACGACCTCACGCCCATGACGGCGCGGGATGTCTCGGCCTCGTTCCGGCGCCTGCTCGCGATCCACGCTCCGGTCGGACCCTCGCTGATTCTGGACCGCCTCATGACGAATCTGATCAGCACGTTCGCGGACACGGACTGCAATCCCTCGATTCCCGGCAGGCAAGACTGCACGATTGGGGACTGGGTCAACAAGACGTTCCCGGTGCGAGCCGCCGTCCCGTCGTACATCAGCGCGGCTTTGCCGCCAGAACCGTCGTGGGATACGACGGCGCTGAACGTCTCGACGGCATGGGCGGTGAGCAATTCGACGACAATGCCAACGGGGAACTATTCCGTGGTGTTCCATCTCCTGCGTCCTTATCCCGCCTTATTGGCGCTTCTCGCTTCGACGTTTGGCTCCATCCTATCGGAATCGTGCGTCGGAAGGCACGGAGGTGTCCGATGGGGAGTCTCTAATGCCTTCCTCGCTCGAGGCTCTGAGTGCGGTAGCGGACCGTTCACCTTGGCGACGTGGTCCTCGAACCAAGCGATCCTGCTCGCACGGTTCGACCAGTACTGGCGTGGCGCCGCGAAGGCCGCATCGATCCAGATCCTTCCCGTGCGCGATGCGTTGAGCCGCGAGTTCATGCTACTCGCCGGCGACGTGGACTCGGCCGCGATCGGCCGCGACCATCAGTGGGACGTGATGAACCCGGATGGGACGCCGAGGTCGCCGACGTTACGAATCGCAAAGGACCGACCTGCGTTCGACATGTCGTTTTTCGGATACAATCAGAAGATCAACGTCACGACGGCGCCGGATGCCATCACGGTGCCCATCACTTTCTTCGCGGACGCGCACGTGCGGAGGGCGTTCACGTACGCGTTCGACTACGGCGGCTTCCTTGCGAATGTGACCCACGATGCGGGCCTTCAGCCCCGCGGGCCGGTCCCGCTCGGCCTCCCCGGGTACAACGCGAGCATCCCTCTCTTCCCGTTCGACCTGGCCCAGGCCGTGGTCGAGCTGAACGCCACGCCGTACTGGGTGTCGGGATTCAATCTTACCTTGTACTATCGCGCCGGTAACGGATACGAAGAACAGGGCGGTCGACTGATCGCCCGGGGCCTCGAGGCCTTGCATTCGCAGAAGGGTTCCCCCGGGGCGATTCGGGTGGATGTTCGGTCGTTGGACGCCGCGGCGTACGATGCATCGTTGCGCTCCGGCGGTCTCCCGCTCGCCCTCTTTTCTTGGGCCGCGACCTTCGCTGATCCCCTCGATTCGGTCATGCCATTCCTTAGGACCGGGAGTCCGTTTGCTACGTGGATCGGGTACGGCAACGCGACATTGGACTCGCTCATCGACGCCGCGACCAGCGAGTTGAACGGGACCACGCGAGTCCAAGATTTTCTCGATCTGTCCGCCCGCGCCGTCCTTGACGACGTGCCGTACCTATGGGTCTTTCAGGCGACGAGTTTTCACGTCGAGCGCGCGTGGGTCACCGGTTACTACTTCAACCCGATGCTGTGGGGCCTGGACTACTATCGCTTGTCCAAGGCCTAGACCAGCCCGCGCGGCGCCAGGATCGCGACGATTCATCCTCCAGGACATTCGGCAGAGAGTCTGTCAAACGGTCTCGCCGAATCTATTTATGCGGGTACGGACTGGCGCGTCGGATGGCCGATCTGAAGACGATTACGGACACGGTTCACGGGACGATTCGCCTGGATCCGCTGACCCTCGATCTTCTCGAAACGCTCGAACTCCAGCGACTGAATTCGATCCGCCAGCTCGGTTTGACGTATCTCGTGTTTCCCGGGGCGAACCATTCCCGCGTGGAACACTGCCTCGGGGTGGGCCATGTCGCGGGAGAGATGGCGCGAGCCCTCGGCCTCTCGGACGACGAACGAAAACTCGTCCAGGCGGCGGGCCTCTTGCACGACGTGGGCCACGGTCCATTCTCCCATACCCTCGAGCATGTCCTGAGCCGCGAGCTCTCAGTCGATCACATGCACCTCACCCAGCGGATCATCACCGGTCACGACGACAACGTGTCCCCGGAGGACCGGGGCGCCTTCCCGGACATCAAGCGGATCCACGAGGTCCTCGAAACGCACCGGGTGAGCCCTGCGGCGGTCGCCGACCTGATCCGCGGACCATTGGAGAGGGGCGCGGGCCTCCTCGTGCCGGGAGGCCGGAAGGAGTCGAAACGCTACCTCGCACAGATCATCCACAGCCCGATGGATGCGGACCAGATCGACTACCTCATGCGGGACGCGCATTACACGGGCGCCTCCCACGGGACGATCGACTTCTCCCGCCTCCTGCAAACGCTCCGGACCCACCGGGGCGAGCTCGCCTTGGATCGGAAGGGCCTTCCGGCCTTGGAGGGGATGCTCGTCGCGCGGGGCCTGATGTACTCCTCCGTGTACTTCCACAAGACCGTCCGCATTGCCGAGGAGATGCTCGCTCGCGCCGTGGAACGATCGGACGCCCCGATCGCGGAGATCCAGAAGATGGTGGACCATGAGCTCCTGAACTGGCTCATGCACCAAGGACCTCTCCAGCGGGAGATCGCACTCCGGCTGAAGTATCGCAAGCTCTACAAGCGCGTCCTGGCGTCGGACCGAGACGATCTCACCGACGCCACGCGGGCCGTCCTCGCGTCGTTCAAAGATCCGGACGAGCGCCGCCGCGTCGAGGACCGCATCGCGCGCCGAGCGGGCGTGAAGCCGGGTCAGGTCATCGTCGATGTACCGCTGCCGGAACTCCTGTTGAGCGAACCTCGCATCGCAAAGACGGAGGTCCCTATCCTCGACGACGGCGACGTGAAACCGTTCTCGAAGGTGAGTCCGCTCGGCCGTGCCCTTCAGGTCCGGCAAGTCGTTGACTGGGTCGTCATGGTTGCGGCACCGGCCGACGCTGTCGTCGCGGTCCGAAAAGCATCGAAGTCCGCACTCTTCGATTGACGCCCGCCGATCGAGACGATTTGCGGGCGTTTGTCAACGCGGCGGACGTTCGTCCGACAACTTTTAAATAGCGTCCGCCGGATACGCGGCCATCTTGCGGGATGGGATGAACTCGCAGGCTCTGCAGGTGTCGCAATGAATTCGATGCTAGAGGATGTACTCGCCCGGGAAGGGAGTGCCCCCGCGTTTGAAGACAGCCGTGTCGACGCTGAGCTCGAAGAGATGCTCAGCAAGATGCGGACGAACATCAAGATCATCGGCCTCGGAGGTGGAGGATGCAACACGATCGGCCGAGTCTACAACGAAGGGATCGTCGGGGCGGAGTTGTACGCGTGCAACACGGACGCGCAACACTTGCTCCACATCGCGTCCCCCAAGAAGGTCCTTCTCGGTCGACGGATCACGAAGGGCCTCGGCGCGGGTGCCCTGCCGCAGATCGGCGAGGAGGCCGCTCGCGAGGCCGAAGAGGAACTACGGGCCATCGTCCAAGGCGCGGACATCGTCTTCGTGACGTGCGGCCTGGGCGGCGGGACCGGCACGGGCAGCTGCGGTTATGTCGCGCGCCTTGCCAAGGAGATGGGCGCGCTGACCATCGCGGTCGTCACCTTGCCGTTCCGCGGAGAAGGCAAGCTCCGAATGGAGAGCGCGGAATGGGGGCTCGAGCGGCTCCGTGACGCGGCCGACACGGTCATCACGATCCCGAACGACAAATTGCTCGACCTCGTGCCGCGGCAGTCGCTGAACCTCGCGTTCAAGTTCGCCGACGAAGTCCTGATGCGGTCAATCAAGGGACTCACCGAGATCATCACGAAGCCGGGCCTGGTGAACCTCGACTTCAACGATGTCAAGACGATCATGAAGGGCGGCGGGGTCGCGATGATCGGCCTTGGCGAGAGCCAGGCGGTCGGGGACAACCGCGCCGTCGAGGCGATCGAGGAGGCCATCAACTCTCCGCTCCTCGAGGTCGATGTCTCGACCGCTCACGGCGTGCTGATCAACGTCACGGGCGGGAACGACATGACGATCTCCGAAGCGGAACGCGTCGCCGAGGTCGTCCAATCGAAAGTTTCCCCCACCGCGCGGATCATCTGGGGCGCGACGGTTGATGCATCGCTCGAGCACACGCTGCGCGTGATGCTCGTCGCGACCGGCGTCAAGTCGAAACAGATTGTCGGACGACGAGACCCATCGGAGGAGAAGGCCCGCGTCGGCGTCGACGTGATCCGCTGAACGCCGCGCCGTGGCCATTCCACGGGAGGCGGGCGGATGGAGCGAATTCGAACCCGGAAACATTTATTAATCGTCCCCCTTTACGTGAATGTCGCGGTTGCTTCATTCGCTTCCTCGGGCAGCCGGAGGCCGAAAAATGGATTCCATTGTCAGGGAAGTCGTGAGTCGCTCGGGCGTTCAGCCGCGGCTCCCTGAGTCCCCCACGCAGACGATCGGCGTCGGCGCGGAAGACGCCGAACTCGAGCGGATCCTCGCGAGCCTGAGGACGAACATCAAGATCGTTGGGATCGGGGGCGGCGGCTGCAACACGATCGACCGCCTCGTCGAATCCGGCATCGTCGGGGCGGAGCTGTTCGCCGCGAACACGGACGCCCAGCATCTCCTCATCATCCGGTCCCCCCACAAGCTCCTCCTGGGACGCCGCGTCACGCGGGGCCTGGGAGCCGGCGCGCTCCCCCAGGTCGGCGAGGAGTCGGCCCGCGAGGCCGCGGACGAACTGCGGTCCGTCGTCCAGGGTGCGGACATGGTGTTCATCACGTGCGGCCTCGGAGGCGGCACGGGGACGGGCGGCGCTCCGGTCCTTGCGCAGCTCTCGAAAGAGGCGGGCGCCCTGACGATCGCGATCTGCACGTTTCCGTTCCGGGCGGAGGGCGCGATCCGCGCGGAGAACGCGGAGTACGGCCTCGAGAAGCTCCGGAACTTTGCGGACACGGTTGTCGTGATCCCGAATGACAAACTCCTTGAGCTCGTCCCGCGTCTCGCCCTGAATGCGGCGTTCAAGGTCGCGGACGACGTGCTCATGCGGGCCATCAAGGGGATCACGGAGATTATCACGAAGCCGGGTCTCGTGAACCTCGATTTCAATGACATCAAGACGATCATGAAGGGCGGCGGGGTCGCGATGATCGGACTCGGCGAGTCGGATCGCGACAACCGCTCGGAGGAGGCCATCGAAGAGGCGATCAACTCGCCCCTGATCGACGTGGACATCAGCGCCGCGACCGGGGCCCTCGTGAACGTCACGGGCGGGAACGACATGAGCGTGGCCGAGGCGGAGAAGGTCGCCGAGATCGTTCAGGGTCGGATCGCCCCGAACGCCCGGATCATCTGGGGAGCGGCGGTCGACCCGAGCCTGGAGCACAAGCTGCGGGTCATGCTCATCCTGACCGGCGTGCGATCGAAGCAGATCCTGGGCCCGGGGGAGCATGTGCGCTCCCACGGCGGGGTCGACATCGTGCGGTGAGGCCATGGCGGACATCGTGGACAAGAGCTGGGAGGTGCAACGGCGGATCGAGGAGCGCGCGAAGCGCCTCGGGAAAGGGCGGTACGGCCGAGTCCTGAAGATGGCGCGCAGGCCGACGCCGGACGAATACTCGAAGGTCGTGCTGATCACCGGCCTCGGCATCGCCGCGATCGGCGCGCTGGGCTTCGTCATCTACCTGATCATGCGGTACGGGCCGGGCGTCTTCCGCGGGATTTTCGGTTACCTGGGGCTGTGATGGAATGGGATTGCTCGACAACCTCTCGAAGCGCGAGCCGCCACCAGAACCGAAGCCCGGGCCGCCTCCGGTAGGTCACTTCGGCGTGAGGATTGAACTGAAGGAGGAGAAGGTCTCGCTCACGGCGGGGCAGACGAAAGAATACGCCCTCGTCGTCACGAACACGGGGACCGAGGACGATACGATCCGGATCAAGGTGGACCTCGTCTACCACTCCGAGCTTCCGGATCCTCCGGAGTGGACCGTC
>VBMB01000102.1 GCA_005878525.1 Methanobacteriota archaeon | reverse complement strand
GTCGCCCGCCCTCGTGCAACAGATCTTCCATACCGACAGCTACATCGCGTTCCTGCTTCCCGGGGTCCTGTCGACGTCGATGTTGACCGTCGGGATGTTCGGCTCGATGAGTACGATTCAGGACAAGCGTTTCGGATTCATGAAGCGGATTCTGCTCACCCCGACGAGCAAGGCGACCGTCTACTGGTCGAAGGTCCTCGGGTCAACGAGCCGCGGGCTCATCCAGATTCCCGTGATGATCGTGGCCGCCTTGGTGTTCGGCGTGCGCTTCGCGGGCGATCCGCTCATGTGGGCCGGATGGATCCTCGGGATCTTCTTCCTCGGGCTCGGCATGTCGTGCTTCTTCCTCGCCATGACGGCGTCGAGCACGGACTGGCAGACGCCCGGCGTGATCTCGAACTTCATCACGATGCCGCTCATGTTCGCGAGCGGCGCCCTCCTCCCATTGGCCAACTTCCCAGCATGGATGCAGGCAATTGCCAGCGTCAACCCGGTCTCGTTCTCGTCATTGTTGGGCCGCGGGATTGTCGTGTTCGGGACGGTGGATTGGTCGTACCTGGGCTACCTCGCCCTCTTCGCGGTCGGGATGCTGGTCGCGGGAACCGCCATCGCGAGTCGCTACCTGAAGGCGGAGTGAGCCGCGTGTCTCCCGCGTCGGACTCGCCGGCCCGGGCTAGGTCGGCGAGATGTTCTGGGTGTGTCGGAACACATTCTCCGAATCGTACTTCGCCCTGACGTACCGGCCGTCGTTCGGTAGGATGACATCCCCGCGCACCAACCCTTTTAGCTCCGTCGCCACTTTCTCAGATATCACATCAACCCTCCCCTCGCAGGGGTATCGCCGCAATTTCTCTAGCGCTTTCTCAGTCGACGACGACCTATTGCTTGATACGCTCCCGGACAAGGCGGTGAACGAACTCGGTCCCGAACATCATTTCCCGATTCAAGGAAACCTGCACCGAAGCCACACCTGGGAGACGCTCGAGGGCGTGGTTCTTCGAGGTCATCTCGCCCAGGCTGTCGGCCCGGCAGAACAGGTATTTCTTCGGGGTATCCTGCGTCTCGTGAATCAGTTCGGCGTCGCCGAGCACACGTTTCACACTCGCGAACGATGCGTTCCCTGCGACCACGAGATGGTAGACGATTTCGCCGGAATCTTTGAGGAACCCAAGCCGTGGGACGACGTAGATCGCCTCGCTGCGGATCAGTCCATTGAGACGCTTCCGAACCGTCTTCGGGCTCAGCCCAGTCGACGAGGAGAGCTCGTCAATCGGCGCTCGCGGATCGTCAATCAAGGCATCGAGCACTCTCCAGTCGAGGCTCGACAATTCGCCGCTCCACCCCGGACCGGCGACCCCATGCCAGCTCGGGTCGCGGTCGAGGAATCGCCGCAACGTTGCGACCGCGCGGTCGACGTCGTGAGGCCAGACTTCCACCGTCAGCCCGCCGTCCACCTTCCATGCGACCCACGCGACGTCCGGCGCGCCGAGCGCCTTCATGGCCTCGTCTCGGTTCCAATCCGGGTCGAAGGTGACGAGTAGGTCCTGTCTCCCGAAGATTGCCGGTACGATCGAGACCCAGTACCCTTGCACGATCCCTCGCCCCTCGAGGCGACGGATCCGGTCGCGAACCGCGGGCGCCGACAAGGACACCTTGCGGCCGAGTGCATGGAAGCTTTGCCGCGCATCTCCATCGAGCGCGACCAGGAGACGAAAGTCTTTCGCGTCCACGGATTGCCGATGGCGGCCGAGTTTTAATACTCCCCGAATCGAAAGCGGCGCCTAACGCGACCCCAAATCCGTCCGAGGCGATGTTCGTTCTCATGAGCGCGTTCAAGGCAGGGGAAGTGGACCCGGGGAATACGACTCGAAAGATCGTCGTGATCGGGTCGACGGGTCGCACCGGCCGACTCGTCCTCGACGAAGGCGTGCGTCGCGGGCATTCGATGACGGCGTTCACACGCCGCCCCGAACGACTCGAGGGGGTCCCCCGACTGACATCGGTCGTTCAGGGGGATGGCCGAAACCTCGACGACATCCGGCGTGCGGTGGCCGGCCAGGACGCCGTCATCTCAATTGTCTCGTCCGAAGGCCGCGGTCCGACGACCGTGATGAGTGAGGTCACACGCGTCGAACTCGACGCGATGCGCGAAGCCGGTGTCCGAAGGCTCGTCAGCGTGAGCGTCTCCGCGATTGAGGGGCGACGACCTTGGATTCTGATCAACCTGGTCCGCTGGATTCTGCGAAAGCCCTACGCCGACTTCGCTCGAATGGAGCGCCTCATTACTTTGAGTTCGGTCGACTGGACTATTGTCCGACCGCCGTATCTCTCGAACGGGCCTAAGACGGGCCGGGTTCGAACGCAAACCGGGAGGAAGGACCTCCCCCACGGTCCGTACCACATCTCGCGCGCCGACCTCGCAGCGACCCTCGTCGACCTTGCGGAGGACTCTCAGCATGTCGGCGAAGTGCTCTTGGTGAGCGAGCTGCGGAAATCGGGATAGGTCGCTTGGGCAGACGGCGGGCGCCCGCGAGGCCCGATACAGCGGGTACGAATCCGTTCCGACAACTGCGGGCTTACCGCGACGGGGGAGACGCCCCGAGTTGTTGTAGCAACCTCAGCGTATCGTTCTGCGCCCAGTGCTCCACGATTTTGCCTCGCCTGATGCGCCAGATCACGATTCCGCTCATCTTGATTTCTTTCCCCGTCCGAGGGATGCCAAGAAAATCTCCATCGTGGGTGCCGTATCCGGTGATCCTCGCCACGACCTTGTCACCCTCGGCGATCAGCTCGTCAACCGTGTGATAGCCCGGAGTGGCGCTTTTGAAAAGCATGAACGCTTGCTTCAGGCCCTTGAGGTCGCCCGATACGCCCGGTAACGGATCGTGGGAAACGAAGTCCGGGGCGACAAACTCGTCCAAGACGTCGGGGTCCCCCTTGTCGATCTCTTGAAAGTAGCGGCGTATCAGAGCCTTGTTCGCATCCGCGGTCACCGGCGATTCCTCGTCGCCAGATGATCGGTCTGCCCTTTAAACCCGATTTCACCGGCTCGCGGTCCAGAGCATGGCGCCCAGAGCTGCGGCCTCGAGGAGTCCGACGACGAGGAGGAACGGCGCAAGCGCATCCGGCACCAGGTCCATCATGCTGCCGTACGAATAGACGACGAGTCCATTTTCCAGCAGGAAAGCGAGGGCGAAGAAGATCAAGCCGACGGTGAAGGGGGCCTTCGTTTTCGCGTAGATCCGGCCGTACAGGGCGAGCAGGAGGGCGGCGAGGACGATGTTGACCGCGCCGAGGACGGTCGCCCCGAGCATCGCTAGGCTAGCCATCTTCCGACCTCCGATTCTCCCGCCCTGCCATCGTCTCACATCTTGCGTTCGTTCACATCACCTAGCGACCAGCGGACCTTCGTCAGGATCTCCTCGAGGTCCGCGTAGTTCGACTCGAGGAGGGTCGAAAGAAAGTAGGGAGCGGCATACGCATCGCCCGCCGGCCGACTGATGAGGCCGTTCTTCCGGAGGAGATCGAGATGGTGGCGGATCGTGCGGTAGTCGAGGCCGAACGCCTCGCTGAGCTGGTGGGCGTTCAAGGGTCGGGCGCGCAACGCTTGGAGGATTCGAGCGCGGTTCTCGCCGCCTCGGGTGCCCGCGATGAGGTACCACAGGAGCTGCTTGAGCGCCACGCTCATCGGATCGGCGGCAAGCGGCAGGCGGACATGAACGTGGTGCCCGGAAGAAAAGGGGAAAGGAGCCCGCCCCTGTGCCGGAGCGGGACTGGCCGACATGGCTCGAACGGAGGACGTCCACCGCTTTCAAGACCTCACATCGCGGCGAGGCCGACGTCGGACGCTGCAAGACCACCGGCCATCGTCACCTGCGTGAGACTCCCATCCGCGCCGACCGCGTATCCGGTGATCGCGTGGCCGCGGGACGCGAGGACGTAGAAGAAGTGGGTGTTGCCGCTCATCGCCAGGTCCGTCGGTCCAAGTCCGGGTGACGCGGCGTTGACCTGCAGGAGCGTGAGCGTCCCGTCCGTGCCGACCGCGTAGCTCGAGATGTCGTTGAACGGATCGTGGGCGTTGCTCGTGTACGCGAACTTCCCGTTGTTCGTGATGACGACCCAGCACGCCGCGCCTTGGCCGTCCACGACGGATCCGCTGATCGTCGTGACGACGCCGGCGGGCCTGACCGCGTAGGACGAGAGCGCCGCGACCGCAGCCTCACTCACGATGAGATGGCCCTTGTTGTCGAACGCAAAGCCGAAGGGCGTCGCGCCGCTCGATGCGTACGACGTCACACCACTCGCGATGCCATTCGCATCGACCGTGAACGTGTCGATGAGGCTCGTCGCCTTCTCGGTGACCACGAGGACCTGCCCGGTCGGATCGAACGAGACTTGTGCCGGGACCGCGCCCGCGCTCAGCGCTTGCGTCGATCCCGCGATGGGCGTCAGGACCCCGCCCGATGTGAGCCAAAAGCCCGAGATCGAGCCGCCGGATCCGCCGTTGACGACGTAGACGAGGTTGTCGTGGACCGCGATGCTGATCGGCGTTGTGCCCCCGGAGGCCACGTTGGTCACCCACGTGAGGCCCGAGGCACTCACCTGGAACGAGGAGAGCTGGTTGCTCCCCGCGTTCACCGCGAGGAGGACGCTCCCGTCCTCGGCGAGCACCACGGCTCCTTGGCTGCCGAGCCCCGCACCTGTTCCCGCGCCTCCCGTCGGGAAGCTGCCCGCGAGGGCCAAGCCCCCGTTCGCCGCCCGCGTGTACCACAGGATTGCATTCGCCGTCGCATCGTTCGTCGTCGTATAGACCGATCCCGCGGCCGCGCCGTTGCCGCTCGCGATGGGAGTCGCGAGCACCGCCGACGCAGAGAGCATTCCGACGACGAGCAAGGCGAGCGCCAAGCCCAACGCCGAGGTCCGCAGAATCGCTCCGTTGTGCTGCATGATGCAGATACCTCCTGCGTCGCGGATTGAGTTCGGGAGGTCGTCCGTTGTTCCAAATCCCGCCCAAGTCTCGCCCGAGTCCCATCCGAAAAGGGTTTATCGCGGCCCCAGCGGAACGTATATCTCAGTCAGACGGAGTCCCCCTCCGGGGCTGGAGGACATGGTCTCCTTCGATACGTCGAGTTTCAACTGGATCGCGATCGTGTTGGCGGGACTGAGCGCGTGGATCATCGGTGGAATCTGGTTCTCGCCGCCGGTGTTCGGCCGACGGTGGATGGCCGCTCTCGGGATGAAGCCCGAAGACGCCGGGAACCCGGCGCCCGGCTTCGCGGCGGCTCTCGTGATCTCGATCATCGGCGCGATTTTCTTGCGGTGGGTCATCGGCGTCGCCGGGGCGACGAGCATCGTGGAGGGCATCGAGGTCGCGTTGATCATCTGGTTCGCGTTCATCCTGCTCCCCAGCGCGCCCGGGCTCCTCTTCACGAAGAGCTCCCGAACCGCGTTCGCTCTCGTTCAGATCCAGCATGCGATCGCAATCAGCGCGATGGGGATCGTGCTGACCGCGTACCGCTAGTGGGAACGCCGTCGGGGAGAGACTTCCATGAAGACTCGGGGTCGGCCGACGTGGGGAGCCCCCTATCAGATTGACGTCTCGTTCCGAGTCCCCCTCGATTTCGCCTTCGCGTGGTGTACAGACTACACGCCGAACGACGCAAAACTGGAGGGCGAATCGTATCAACGGAAGATCATCGAGCGGGGCCCACGTCACGTCGTCTTCGAGGACCTCGAGGAGACCAAGAACGGTTGGGTGTGGGGCCAAGACGTGGTCACCCTGCTTCCGCCGAATCGGTGGCATATGGACGGCGTCGGGAATCGCCGCGACGTGACGGCAGACTACAAGCTCTCGAGGCTTCCGGACGGTCGGACCCGGCTGGACCTCCGCTGGAAGCGGCGACCGAAGGTCGCGGCCGCCAAGGAACTCACGAAGACCCAGCGGGAGGCGGATGCGCTTCGCGCGTGGAAGCGGTTCGCCGCCGCGATGGAGCGGGACTACCGCCGCTGGCAACGCTCACGGTCGAAGTGAAGCGCCACCTGATTCGGGTTGCAATCGGTTGGTCGAACGGCTGGAATCAACGGCGATATCGCCGCCTTTCCCCGAAGCTTCAAATCAGGTCGCACCCATGCTTGAGCGTGAAGAGGGATGTTTGGTCGTGGCTTCTCGTCGCCGCGCTATTAGTCGGCGGAGCCCGGTCGGCATCCGCGGTCCTGGTCCCTCCCATGTCGTCGCTTGTCGCGCATGCACCGATCGCGATTACGAGTAACGCAGACTTCACACGCGCGAACGGCGTGACGGGTGGAAAAGGCACTCCCGCGAATCCGTACGTCATCGAAGGATGGGAAATCGACAGTCCAGCCGCTTACGGAGTCTACGTTGCCAATACCACCGCTGCGTTCGCCATCCGAAACGTCACCGTGCAATCGGGGTACGGGTATGCGGGCATTCAAATCCGGAACGCCACGGACGGGCAAATCTACGATGCGAAGATCTCATCCGACGTCGCCGTGGATTATTCGGCTCGCGTCTCGGTCACAAGAGTCAACATGTCCGGCGCCCGCCTTACCGCCTACCAGTCCGCCGATCTCCGGTTCGCCAACATCACCGAGGTGGGCGGGGTCGGGATCCTCGCCTCCTCGAGGGTCGTCTTTGAAGATAACGACCTTCCGAGATTCAACACTCCTGTCTACTTCATCGGCTACGACAACCGCCTCGCGATGAACTACACCATCGTGAGAAATCGGTTCACGCCGATCGCTCCCTGGGTCGTCGACGTCTTGTCGGCGGACGGAATGACCGTCGCTCAGAACGAATTCAACGGTGCGGAACTCGACGTCTCGGGGGTTCGATTCTCGTCGATTCGGAACAACTCGATTCACAACACCGGACAGCGGGGCATTTGGGTCTTTGGATCGGACACCGTGGACGTCAGCGAGAATCACTTCACCGGTATCCGGTACCGCGGCGCGCTCTTCGTCGAAAGCAGCCAGAATCTGACCATCCGGAGCAACGACTTTTCGAACGTGTCCGGAGGACTCTATCTGTGGGACAGCATCAACGCCACGGTCGACGCGAATCGACTCATTGGCGCCGGGATCGAGGTGCACGGCACAGAGCTCTCGCAGCTCGCGACGCACAGCTTTGGGGCGAATAACACAGTGAACGGGCTCCCGTTCGCGGCGTACAAGGACTGCAGCAACGTGACGCTGGATGGCGCGGCCGTTGCCGAGGTGCTGATTATCGCATGCCGCGGGG
>VBMB01000101.1 GCA_005878525.1 Methanobacteriota archaeon | reverse complement strand
TTCGACGGATCGCGCTCCACGGACAACGTTGGGATCGCCAGCTACACATGGACGTTCATGGACGGAACGATGCAGACGCTCTCCGGGATTACCGCGTCGTACGTGTTCGCCACGCCCGGGACCTATGTCGTGACCCTCACGCTGCGTGATGCGGACGGCAACGTCGGGACGGACTCGCTCGCGGTCACCGTGCGCGACGTGACCCCCCCTTCGATCACCGTGGCCTCCCCGTCCGAAGGGGCCAGCGTGCCCGGGTCGGTCGTCATCGTGGCGTCCGCGACGGACAACACCGCGGTCGTCCGTGTGGAGTTCTTCGTCGACGGGGTCTCGGTCGGAAATGACACGACCGCGCCTTTCCAGTGGCCTCTCGCCGCAGGCAGTCTGAAAGACGGGAACCATACGCTCATGGTGGTCGCCTACGATGCGGCGGGAAACTCCGCGTCCTCGGTGCGTCGCGTGACCGCGGTGAACGTCCCGGGTGGCCTCGGACCCTTCGCGGTCGGCGGGCTGATCGTGATCCTGGCCGTGATTGCCGCGATTGGCGTCCTGTTGATCGTCATCTTGCGCCGGAAGCCTCGCCGACCCTCGGATGCACCCCCGGTCGCCGCACCCACAATCGCGCCGCCGTCCGAGCCGGCCCCCGCGTCGACTCCACCCGCGCCGATCTCGCCCGAGCCGGAGCCGCCGTTGGAAGTGTTCCCGGACATCGACAACCTCTGAAGCGGGCGCGCTCCCCGAGCCGATCAAAAGCGAATCAGCGATAGTGACGCTCGGCGCCGCCGGGGCCGGATGAGCTTGTCGTGTTCACGTGTGTTGAACCTGACGCCCGGACGGCGTCTTGTGGACCGACGGCCTAAGTATCGTCCAGGAGCTTCTTCGGTCGAAAGGTGTGAACATGCGCCGCGGTGTCAGGCGATTCTTCCAGCTGACCGGGCCAGTGTTCCTGGTCGTCCTTCTGGTTGCCTCATCGCTGACGCACGCGTCCGCAACAGTCGTCACGGTCGCGTCGGACGCGGCGGTCGGGAAGAACAGCCTCGCGATGCCCGGAAGTCAGGACATCCTCAAAGACGCGCTGGGAAAATACCTGGCCGTCTACGTGGACGCCGGCGGAAGTGTGTCGGTCGTGTACGCGAACGGCGATCCGACGCAGCCGGGCGCCTGGAGCTCCCCTTCCAAGTCGCCCACCCCAGTCGCAGCATACCGAAGGCCCGCGGCGGTCTTCACGTCCCCACTTACCATGCGGATCATCGTGGAGGGCGGACCTGCCGCCGGGGATCTCGTCGACATTCCTGTGAGCCTAAGTCGGGATCTCACGGGAAACATCGCTTCGATTTCCTTTGGCTCGCCGACCATCCTTTCGATATCCGCCCAGTATCCATCGGCCATCCCGACCCATGACGGAGGAATCATTGTCACATGGAACTCCGTCGTTGTCGGCGTCTCCTCGACCGTGTTCAGCTTGCGGTGGACCCCCGTGACCGGTTGGACGAGCGTGTCGAATCTCTTCTCCGGGGTGCCGGATCCCGTGATTCGGGATACGACGAACGCGAACAACATCCAGGCGAACGTGATCGAGCGTCCGGATAATTTCGCTCTGCTCGTCGTCGGAAACCGGGGCGAGCGATCCAACGACACCACCCTCGTGTTCAACGCCGCCTCATACAATGGAATCGGATGGGCGTGGGGAACTCAGAACCTGGCATACGAGACGGACGCCTCGCGCGGTCTCTCCGACGCGACCGACCTCGCTTGGGACCCGGTCCGGTCCGTGGTCGTCGTCACCTACGACATCTCTCGGACGAGCCGATACGGGATCATCCAGATCGATGGCACCGGGTCGAAAGTCCACGTGGACACTCCGGACCTCAAGCTCACGAACAACGAATGGGGAGTCTTGGAGGTGGATCCCAGCACCGGAGATTACTATCTCTTCACGATGGACACTCCTCTGAGCCCACCTTGGGGCCAGGAGTACGGCAACGTGACGTACACCCGCCGATCGAACGGGGTGTGGTCCGCGACGCTGACCCTGATCGACGCGGGAATCGACAACATGGGGATCTCGCCGCTTCGCCCGGCTTTCGGGACCGGAGGGGACAGCTCCCGCGAGATCCTCTACTCGAAGGGCAAGACCGCGCCCGCACTCATCAATTTCGTGCGGTTGAACCTCTAAGAGACGGCGAGCGCCAACTCGGATGGGTATGGGTCCGTCCGGATTTGAACCGGAGTCGCCAGCACCCCAAGCTGGTAGGATTTCTTGTGAGCGGGAAGACCAGCCGGTCCCCGCGCTCAAACCAAGCTACCCCACGGACCCGCCGGAAACTCTCGAATGACTGAAGGCCTAAAAACCCTTCCCCGCGGGTTCGTCGTCTCGGGGCGAGATCCTTCATCCGAACGGCAGGACTTCGTCGATGAGCTCCGCATGGGAGAGGATCATCCGACGGCAGCAGTACCGTTTCAGCCCGAGCTCGTCGAGGACCTTCCGGGGCGCCTCTCCACCGCGCGTTCGCTCGATGAAAGCCGGGAACGAACTCCCGACGACCTTGCCGCACGTGAAACATCGGACGGGGATGATCATGGGCTCACCGGTACGACTTCTGCCGCTTCTTCCGTGCCCCACGACCCAGCGGTTTCTTCGGCAGCTTGCGCCGGGTGTCCGGGACGATCAACGTGCGATCGTATTCGCGGAAGACGGTCTCGAGGTCGTTGTCATTCAAATATTGAACGAGGCCGCGGGCGATCGCCGTGCGGACCGCGTCCGCCTGCCCCATCACGCCGCCGCCCTGCACGTTCACGTCGATATCGATTGTGTCGACTTTCTTCCCCGCGAGCTTCAGCGGCTCCAGGATCTTCAGTCGCCCCAGTTCGAACGGATAGATCTCGACCGGCACGCTGTTGATTCGCACGACCCCCCGCCCTTTCGTCAGCGTCGCGCGGGCGACCGCGGTCTTGCGCTTTCCGCTCGCGACGATCGCCTTCATCGGGATACCTCGAACTTGGAACCGAGGAGCTTGGCGATCTCCCCCAGGCTCATGAACGGACCTTGGGGCGGCCGCTTGGCGTCCTCGACGATCTCGAGGGGCTTGTCCTTGAACGCGTCCGGGACGGAGAGGTATACGCGCAGGCGCTTCAAGGCGTCTCTCCCGCGCGGCTGCTGATACGGCATCATGCGGGAAATCGTCCTTCGCAGGATCAAGTCGGGTCGTCGGGGGTACGCGGGCCCGATCCCACGCATTCGGCTCGCGGTGCTGCCGCGCTGGTGGCGAGCCCGGTATTCTTGGAAGACGACGCTCCGTTTGCCCGTGACGATCGCCTTCTCCGCATTCACGACGACAATCTCCTCGCCGTTGAGGAGTCGTTTCGCCAGGACGGAGGCCAATCGGCCGACGACGTGACCGGTCGCATCGATTGTCGCCATCGTCACCCCATGATCCGGACGCCGGATCCTTTCGGGTTCTGGACCGCGAGTTCGAGGAGGGTGATCGCCCGACCCCCGGCGGCTTCGATCTTCTTCTGGGCGGCGGCGGACGTCCGGAATGCCGCGACGGTCACCGGAGTCTTGATCTCCCCGGTGGCCAGCACGACGCCCGGGACGACGATCTGCTCGCCCTTCGCCGCGTACCGGCTGAGGCGGGAGAGGTTGACCTCCGACCAGTTCTTGCGCGTTCGCTCGAGGCGCTCCGCGACATCCCGCCAGATCGGCGCGTGCATCTCGCGGGAGACCGCCCGGAGCTCCCGGACGACTTGCTGGAGGTGAGGGTTCGTTTTGGGGATCTTGGCCATGAAAACGGGGTCTCGGACGGACGCCAAAAGACCTGAGCGATTTAAACGTTTGGGGCCTCGAGCTTGGACGCCCTCGACGATGAGACGGGATGAATCTCTCCGGCGAATGGGAGGCCGCCGGGCGATCCTACGGGGATGTCACCTCGATGATGATGGACAGGGCGCCGGTGTAGTCGCTGTTCGGGGCCACGATTCGAAGCGTGAGCGTCTGCGTCCCCCCATCAAGCACAGTGAGAGGGACGTTCGCGGAAGAGAGGGCGAATCCCGGCGTTCCGAGCGAGACGCCTTGGACCGTGCACGAAGGCGGGTCGAACGAGGCGGCGTAGTAGCTGAGGGTCCACGTCGTGGTGAAGGCGGCGCCTCCCGGGACCGTCTCCCCCTTCCCGGTCGTCGACGTCCAGCAGTTCGTGGCCCCTGTGATGCTGATGTTCTCGGCCGTGACGTGAACCGTGTGCGAAGTCAGGACGTAGACGGCCCCACTGAGTCCCACGACGAGGATTATCACAACGACGATGACGACGATGAGGGCCGTCCGCGACTTCCGGGGTGGCATCGGGGGCGGCAGGTAGTACGGCGGCGGACCCGCGCCGGGCGGCGGGATGGGGTACTGAGGCGTCTGCGGCGGCGGACTCGGCTGCATCCTCCACCCGGTGCCTGAGAAAGGCCGTTCCGGATGGAGGCTGGGCCGCTTAAACATGCCTCAGCCGGCTGGATGGAATGGCGTTCCGAGGGCCCAGTCGAGCGCCCCGGAGCCGGCCGGACCGACGCCCAGCACCGCCCGAAAAGGCCGCCGCGGGGCAAAGATACTAATATCAGGCAGGCCAGAATAATAGTCGAGTGTCGTCTTATTCGTCGGGGGTGAGTTCGTGATTCGTTTTGGGCCTTCGGGAATCCCGCTGTCCTGCAAAGGGCGGACGCTGCGGGACGGGATCGAGGACATCCACAACCTCGGCCTCACGGCCATGGAAGTCCAGCTCGTCCGAGTGAACCTGAACGAACGGTATGCGGGTGACGAGGACCTCGGTCGGACCCCGCGGGAGATTCCTTCGGAGCTCGTCGTCCAGATCGGCCGGAAGGAAGACCGCAAGGAGGTCCTGATCTCCTCGCTGGACGCGAAGATCGAGAAGGGGGACGTCCTCTACAGCCTCGCGTCGGGGATCGCGGGCGACTACCGCGAGCTCGAGGAGCTGGGAGACCTCGCCCGGGAGATGGACATCGAACTCTCGCTGCACACGCCGTACTACATGGACCTGGCCGACGCGGACGGATTGGCGCAGAAGAGCGTCCAGAGCGTGATCTGGGGCGGCATGCTCGCGGCCGCGATGGGCGCGCCGATTGTCGTGACGCACCTCGGCATGTTCGGCGAGCTCGAGCCGAAAGAGGCGATGAACCGAATCGCGAAGAACCTGCGGCTCATCCGAGACGCGTACAAGAAAGGCAAGATCCGCTCGCGGCTGGGGATCGAGGCGAGCGGCCGCACCGAAGTCGTCGGCAGCCTCGACGAACTCCTGACCCTGGTCAAGAACGCGAAAGGAGTCCTGCCGGTCCTGAACTTCGCACACGTCCACGCGCGCGGCTTCGGCCTGTTCAAGCGCCCGGAAGATTTCGACGACGTGCTCTCGAAGGTCGAGAAGGTCTCCGACGGCGGGCACATCCACGCGCACTTCAGCGGCGTCGAGCACGCGGACGGGAACGAGTTGCGGTACACGCCGATCAAGAAAGGAGACTTGCGGTTCGAGCCGCTCGCGGAATGCCTGCTCGATGAGAATTACGACCTGACGATTGTTTCGTCGTCGCCGCTGCTCGAGCACGACGCGATGTACATGAAGGTCATCCTGGAACGGGTCCTGGCGAAGCGGCTCATGCGGCCGACGAAACCGGAGAAAGAGGAGAAGGAAGAGCGGGGGGCAAAGCGTCGGTGAAGCGCGGGCCGCCGCCCTCGGCGCCGGAGGCCACCACCGCGGTCGCGTCGACCGCGTATCTCCTCGACCATCTCGCGAAGATCCTCTCGGTGGACCGCTCGAGAGAGATCGCGGAGGCGGTTGCGATCTTGACGTCCGCAAAGAAACTCTTCGTGTACGGGGTCGGTCGGAGCGGCCTCGCCGCGCGCGCGTTCGCGATGCGGATGGTCCAGCTCGGCATTGATTGCTATTTCATCGGGGAGACGATCACGCCGGTCGTCAGCGACGGCGACGCCGTCCTGATTGTGTCGAACACCGGCTCGACGATGAGCGCGATTCAGGTTGCGAACATCGCTCGCCGCGTGGGCGCGAAGGTGATCGCCGTCACCGGCCACCGCACATCGAAGCTCGGGCACGCGAGCAACGTCGTCCTCCTGATTCACTCGGAAGGGGACGGGACGGAGACCCGCCTCGCGCCGCTAGGCACGTTGTTCGAAGACGCGACGGTCCTCCTGCTGGACGGCGTCGTCGCCCAGGTCATGGAGCGGCTCGGACAGACCGAGGCGGACATGCGGGGCCGCCATGCCATCATGGTCTGACCGGTGGACCATGAGTGAATTCACCCGCGCCCTCCGATCGTTCGGGAAGGCGTACATCGTCGCGGTGGTCGCCCTCGGAATCGTCGCCTATGTCGTGTCGCGCCTCCTGCCGAGGGATCCCCTCATCCTCTACCAACTCTTCCTCGTGTTCTTGGGCGTGGGATATGTGTTCGCCTCGGTCCTGTCATGGACCGGCTTCGCGAATCTGTACCGCTACTCGCCCACTCTGTTCGTCGGATTGCCCAGCTACCGAAGGACCGTCGCGCAGGGGGAGATGGGCAAGGAAGGCCGAGACCGACGGGCCCTTGCGGTTGGCATCTTGTTTGGCCTCGCGCTCCTGGGTTCCGGCGTTGCGCTCTTCGGGTGGCTCTTCGCCGCGGGGATGGTCGCGGTCGCCGTTGCGGTCGGATACTCGCTCCGCTGGCTCGAGTCCCTCCCGGCAAAGACCGCTTGAGTACCCGCGAGTCTTTATCTACGCGCCGGAATACGCGGTCGAAATGCCGGACGACTTCGTCGTCACCCCTTGGGAAGTCAAGGGGTCCGTGGACTACGACCGGCTCGTGACCCAGTTCGGCACGGAGCGGATCACCCCCGAGATTCTGGAGCGGATTCGGAAGATCACGGGCGAGCTTCACCCGATGCTCCGACGAGGGGTGTTCTACAGCCACCGCGACCTGAATTGGATCCTGGACCGGTACGAGAAAGGAGCGCCGTTCGCCCTGTACACGGGCCGCGGACCCTCGAGCGGCATCCACATCGGGCACATGCTCCCCTGGTTCTTCACGAAGTGGCTTCAACAGAAGTTTCGCGCGAAGCTGTACTTCCAGATGACGGACGACGAGAAGTTCCTCTTCAAGGACTTCGATAACCTCGAGGACGCGACGAAGGTCGGTTACGACAACATCCTCGACATCATCGCGATGGGCTTCGACCCGAAGCTCACGAGGATCTTCCTGGACACGGAGTACATTCA
>VBMB01000100.1 GCA_005878525.1 Methanobacteriota archaeon | reverse complement strand
GGAACGGTCGATCGCGCCATCGACGACGGCCAGGAGGATTCGCGGCCCCTGGGCTCGGGCCGCCGGCATCGCGGCGGCGAGGACGATGGTCGCGAGGGCGAGGATCAGGCCGACGCGGGCCCATCTCGCCGGACTCGAGCTCACTCCTTCTTCTCTCCTTTCCTCGCAAGCGCGGCCGTCAGGGACGCGACCTCGCCCGTGATGTCCCCGGCCGCGGTGGTATTCGTGACGACGATCATGTTCTTCTCCCGCGCGATCTCCGTGAGGCTGGGCAAGCCTGCTCCTCGACGCCGGGGGCGCAGATGACCCTAGCGCGTCGCGGTCCAGAGCATCGCGCCGAGCCCGATCGCTTCGAGCGTTCCGACCCCGAGGAGATACGGGTCCAGCCCGCCGGGCACAAGGGCCATCATCGTGAGGAGGGAGTAGACCATGAGGACGTTCTGCGCGAGGAACGCCAACGCGAACAACACGAGGGCGAAGCTGAAAGGGGCTTTCGTCTTTGCGTAGACCACACGATAAACCGTGAGCAGCGCTGCCGCGAGGGAAATGTTCGCGCAACCCACGGCGATGCTTCCGATCATTAGAGCGCTTGTCATGAGCATTCCCTTCTCACGCATCGCGGCACATGGACATATTCCACAATCTCACCCGAATCGCCCGCCCGGCGGCTTGAGCCTCTTCCGGATCTCCTCGAAGATCGTGTAGCTCCCTTCGAGATAGGGCGACAGGAAATAGGGAGAGGCGTAGGCGTCCCCGGTGGGGCGCGTAATCAGGCCATTCTTCTGTAGGAGATCCAAATGATGACGGACCGTCCGATAATCGAGTCCGAGCGCCGCGCTGAGCTGGTTTGCGTTGTAAGGCCGTTCGCGCAGCGCCTCGATGATTCTCGCTCGGTTGACGCCCCCTCGGGTTCCTGCGATCAGATACCACAGAAGCTGTCGAAGTGCCGCGCTCACAGATGTCGAGCGTTAAAGGACACAACATGGGATAAAGAGCGTCTCGGTTGCATCTCGAGAAAGAGGACAAAATGGGGGATGAGGGGTAGTGCTACCCCTCGGAGCCGAGTCCAGTCGTCTAGGGTTGGATGGGGCAAAGGAAGTCGTTTGCGGCATTCCTCGTGACGGTGACGTCCCCTGCGGCCGTGGCGGACAATATCGCAGACTCTGAGGTGAGCGGATAGGCGGCGACGTTCCAAGTCACGGAGTGGAACTTCCAATGGCCCCCGTGGTAGCCCGGAGCCCCGGGGGCGACGCCGACGACGCCGAAAATCGCCTGGCCCATGACCACATAGAAGTTGTCCTGACCTTCGTTGGGGAAAGCGGCGGGAGGCACGACGGTCCGCATCACGGCGCCGTTATAGT
This sequence comes from Methanobacteriota archaeon, assembly GCA_005878525.1. Taxonomy (GTDB): domain Archaea; phylum Thermoplasmatota; class Thermoplasmata; order RBG-16-68-12; family RBG-16-68-12; genus RBG-16-68-12. Next base: position 8,333 of record VBMB01000100.1, on the reverse strand, counting down.
AACAGCAGATATCCGGGAAGACAAACCCTGGGCGTGCGGCTTGCGCCGGGGGTAAGACGGCGACGAAGGTCACGAACGCGAGCACCACGAGACTCAGTCGTTTGATCAACATGGCTTCCTCCAGCCTGGGAAAGGGCGCCGCTGTCCGTTCCCTGTTTCTCAAGATTCGACCCGAGTTCGACCCGAATTGCGCTTCACGGTCCGATGAAATCTGCTTCAGAGACGAGCCATCATCGCGGCCATATGCTTCGCGCCGCCAACGAAATCCTCCATGCGGAAGTGTTCGTTCGGCGCGTGATAGTTCGACCCGTCGTAGGAGACGCCGGGCCCCGAGATCGAGGGCACGCCGACGACCTCGTTGAAGAATCCGTGGGCCGAGGCGCCGGCCGACCACGGCCACACTTCCGGCTCGCGTCCGTAGGCGTCGACCGATCCCTTGATCGCGGCTTTGACGACCCGAGCGCTCAACGAAATCGCCGCCGCCTCCAAGGCCTCTTTTGCGGGAGAGAGTTCGATGTCTCCAAAGCCTTTCGCAATCAGATGGTCTCGGAGCTTCTCGAACTGGGTCGCCTGCTTCATGTTCGGCACGAGGCGGAAGTCGATCTTCGCCTTGGCCACGGCGGGATTCACGGTCTTCGTGCCCTGCTCGATGTAGCCGCTCACGAAGCCGCAGATCGTGCACGTCGGCGAATAGATGAGGCGGCGGAGCACCTCGAAGTCGTTCCCGCCCCCGACGAACTCGGAGACGCCCCAGAATTCCTTGAGCGCATCGGCCTTGAACGCGCTCGCTTGCAGGTAGCGCAGCTCGCGGGCGGTCGGACGGCGCGCGTCCTTGTACCACCCGGGCACCTTGATCCGGCCCTTCGCGTCTCGAAGGGTCATGAGCGCGTGGATGAGGCGCCAAGCCGGATTCGGGGCGATCGCCGCGTACGAGGAGTGCTGGTCCACCTTCGCCGTGCGACTGGTCATCTCGACGTACAGGATGCCTTTGCACCCGAGCTCGATCTTCGGAGTTCCCTCGTGGAGATGGTCGCCGCCCTCGATCGTCGCGCCGTCCGCGTGCAGGATCTCCTGGTTCGCATGGACGAACGAGCCGAAGTGGGGACTGCCGACCTCCTCCTCGCCCTCGACCACGAACTTCAGGTTGATCGGCGGCCGGCCTTCGACGCCTTGCCACGCCTGGACCGCGAGGAGTTGCATGATCAGGTTGCCCTTCGTATCCGCGCAGCCGCGGCCCCAGAACTTGCCCTCTTCGATCGCCGGGTCGAACGGGTCGCGCTTCCATTCGTTCAGCGGGTCGACCGGTTGGACGTCATAGTGCTGGTACATGAGCAATGTCGGCTTGCGCTCGTCGACGATCATCTGGCCGAAGACGACGTTCGGTCCCCCATCCGTCGGATACTCGCGCGCCTCGAAACCGTTCTCGACCAGGAGACGCCGGACGAAGGCGGCGGTCTCCGGTTGGGCCCGCTTGTGGGCCGAGATCGTGGGGAACCGGACGTACTCCTTGAGGAGCTCCAAGGCCTTCCCCGCGTCCGCTTCGACCCGCGCCAGCACATCTGTGAGGACCAATCCGCGCACCCGCCGTGGGAAGGTCGGCGGGCCATAAGAACCCGACGCGTGCAGCGATGCTGCGATGCAACCGCGGGCCCGCGGATCCCATCGAATCGCCCGAAAGGAATAAGTCCGCGAACGGGCTGCGCATGCCGGCGAGCCTATGGAACTCCTGAAAGGTGTGCATGTCATCGAAACGTATGCGACCACCACCTTGCTCGTCGACGACCGCCTCGTCCTCATCGACACGTCCTCGGACGCCGACGGGGGGAAAATCCTCGACTACCTCGCGAAGATCAAGGTGAAGCCGAGAGACCTCTCGACGATTTTCATCACCCACACGCACCCAGACCATGTGAACGGGCTCGCGGCGATCAAGCACGGCTCGCCGGCCAAGGTGGCCTCCTCGCGGGTCGAAGCAGACTTCATCTCCCGCAAACGGGTGTACGATGGTCCATCCGGCCCGCAATCGCACCCGGGAACGCCGGTGGACGTCCCGTTGGACGACGGGCAAACGCACGACGGCCTACGCGTCATCCTCACGCCAGGCCACACCCGCGGGAGCATGTCGCTGCTCGACGAGACCCGTTCGCTGTGCATCGCCGGCGACGCGTTGAACAACGAGGGCGGCCTGGCGCCGATGCCGGACAAGTACAACGTGGATCCGAAGCAACATCGCCAATCGATTAAGAAGCTCGCGACGTTCCACTTCGAGAACATCGTCATGGGGCACGGGGCTCCCATCAAGGGCGGCGCAAGTGCAAAAATCGCGGAACTGGCGAAACGCCTCTGACGAAACACATCCGATGTCAACCGCTGACAATCACGGGCAGAGGTTTATGAGGGGGCCCGGTTCATATGCGCGTCCAGCCCTCGAAATCGCGGAGGCTTCCCCCTGTTGTCGGCCCGATTGAGCGCCCTCGCCCGGCGGCTTGCCGCCCTCGTGGCGGTCCTGGTCATGGCCGGTGCGTTCGTTTCGGGTGCTGCCGCGATCTCGCCTTCGAAGGCGACTCCGGTCGTGACGAGTTTCCCCGTTCACGCCGAGCTCACCCCAACCGACCCTCTGTTCGTTGATCAGTGGGGGCTGAAATCGATCGGTGTGCCGAGCGCCTGGGATGTCACCCTCGGAAATCACAGCGTGATCGTGGCCGTCGTCGACACCGGCGTGTGGTGGACCCAGCCAGACATTCAAGCGAACATGTGGACGAATCCGGTGGACGGCACACACGGGTACGATTTCGTCGATAGCGACACGAACCCGATGGACATCGACCCATCGGGACAGATCTACCACGGGACCGGCGTCGCGGGCGTCATCGGCGCGATCACCGACAACGCTGATTATGTCGCGGGAACCGCGCAAGTCAGCATCATGGCAGTCCGGGCACTCGGATCGAACGGCCAAGGCACCTCCACGGACACCGCCAAAGCGATCATCTGGGCGGCAGACCACGGAGCGAAGGTGATCAATCTCTCGCTCGGAACGAACGAGACGCCCCCGGTCGAACCGTCGGAGATCCATCTCGCAATCGACCATGCATGGTCGAAGGGCGCACTCATCGTCGCGGCGGCCGGGAACGCCGGGGTTGGGACGCTCGATTACCCTGCTCGCCTTCCTGAGGTCGTATCCGTCGCGGCGATCGATGAATCGGGGCGTCGGGCCTCGTTCTCAAACTACGGCCCGGGGCTCGATCTCTCCGCGCCGGGGTCCCGGATCGTCACGTTAAACGGAGGCGTGAACCAACCCAACCAACCGAACGGCGTCCACTACCTCCAGGGCACCTCATTCTCGACACCGTTCGTGAGCGGCATCGCAGGCCTCCTCCTCTCCGCCGAGCCCGGGCTGACGAACGTCCAGCTCTGGAACATCCTCAATATGACGGCGGTTCAACCGGTCGGAAGCGGTTACAACCCGAACTACGGCTGGGGCGTCGTGAATGCGCGGAACGCAATTGCCGCACTCAACCAGCCGCTGATCTCGGTCGACTCCTACCCAACGTCGGTGTCGAGCAGTTCGACGTTTGGCGTTACCTGGTCGATCCTCGGGCCGGCGGGAATGACCGTGTCGGACACCCACCTTGACTGGGGGACCTCGTCCGGATCTCTTCGAAATTCGACGCCGACGCAGACGGGGCAGACACGGCAGTCCTACACGGCAGGTGGACTCTCTCTCCCATCGGGCGCCGGCGCGTTGTACTTCAAAGTCGTCGCGACCGCGAATGGAACCGCGGTGTCGTCACGCGAATATACGGTCACGGCCTCGAGTGTCCCGGACTTCCTCTACGTCCTGTACCAGCTCCTCGCGTCGAACCTGCTCTACTTGGCGCTATTCATCCTCGTCCTCGCGGGGGTCGTCGCGTTCATCCCGCAGCGTCGTGCCTCAAGGGCCCGTCGCTCGGTCGCCCGCCCGCAGATGTTGTATCCGCCTAGCTATTACGTCCAAGCAGCCCAACCGTCTCAGCCCCCGCCCGTGGCGTATTCGGCTCAGACCGTCACCCCGCGAATCGAACCGCAGATCTCAGGTCCGCCGACTCCGACTCAGACGCCCACCGTTGTGCAGCCGGTTGCGCCGGTGACTGTCGCGCAGCCAATGGCCTCCAAGAAGCGCTGCCCGAGTTGCGGGACGATGGTCAGCGCGGAGAACATGTTCTGCTTCTTCTGCGGGAACCGCTTCCGCTGAGTCGGAATACCATCGGACCGGTCTTGACACGGACGGATTGTGTACCCCTAAGTAGAGGTATGCCGCGAGCGCCCTACGTCCGATGTTTGTAGAACTCGTATGCGGACATCGGCTTCGCATAATCGACGCGCCACGTCCGGTCGACCGGCGCCTTCCCGAGCGCGCGCGCCATCTCCCTCACATGGACGGGCATCGAGCCGCAGCAGGAGCCGATGTAGTTGATCCCCGCCGCCCGGGCCTCCGCAGCGAAGGCCCCCATCACCTTGCGCGACAGCACGAGGGTCTCCGTCTCGAACGGGAACTCCTTCGTCGCGGTGAAGTCCGGCACGTCCGGCGGTGTGCTGTACGCTGTCGGCTGGCATGCGACGAACCCGGACACGGCCTGGCGCATCTCACGGGCGAGCGGGAGGAGCAGGAGCGGGTTCCGGAGGCAATTCACCCCGATGATGTCGGCTCCGGCGTCGCGCAACGCGCGCGCGCACTCCGCCGGCGAATGGCCGTCGTACGACTTCGGATCCTTGTCGAACGACATCGTGACCATGGACGGCATGCCCGTCTTCTCGATCCGCTCCATGGCCAGCAGGGCCTCTCCCAGCCAGGAAAACGTCTCCGCGATCACGAAGTCCGGCGCCTCCTGGAGCTGGGCCTCGAGCTGCTCGTCGAACAGGCGACGCACTTTGTCCGCGGAGCCTTTGTCCTTCGGATCGTACATCCAGGTCAAGCTGAGGTTCGCCGCGACGAGCGCCCGATCGCCGGCGACCTCGCGGGCGAGGCGGACCGCGGCGCGGTTGATGTCGCGCACCTTGTTCGCGTATCCGACCGTCGCGAGCTTCTCCTTGCTCGCGTAGAAGGCGAGGGACTGCAGGACTTCCGCGCCCGCGTCGAGGAACTCCTGGTGGAGCTCCTTCACCGCTCCCGGATGCTCGAGGACGACTTCCGGCGTAAAGGGCCCTGCTTGAACGTAACCGCGTTTCTCGAGTTCGAGCAGGTAGCCGCCATCGCCGAGGACGACGCCCTTTTCCAGTTGCTCGAGGATGCCCGTGTTCCCGGAAGTCTTGCGCCGGCCTCCCAGCCTCTGGGCCACGATCGCAGGGAAGGAAGACCGCGGCTTATAGTTTGATGGAGGGGACTGATGGAAGGCGGAGCACGAACCGTCGGCCCGCGAGCGAAGCCGTCAAATCCGCGATTCGAGAAGATCCTTGAGCGTGTGGAGGTTCGCCTCCACTCCTCTCTTCACCGCAATGGATGCAATCGGGGAGAGCACATCCGCAATGCCACCTAACTTTCCTTCGCCGAACAACGAAATCCGGGTGTCGCTCCCTTCCTGATCGAACTCGTATCGATACAAGAATGGAGTCGGACCGGAGGTCGTCTGGATCGAATAGCGCCGGTTTGGCTCGTATTCGACCACCTTGAAAGTGTTCTCCACCTCACCCTGCGGAAGCTCACGCGACATCCAATATTCGGTCCCGACGCCCGCGGGCCCGTCCGACGTTTTCGTGACCCTGCGAACGGCCGAATTCCACAGAGACGCGTTCTCCCAACGGACCAAGAAGGAGAAGACATCCTGAATCGACCGGTGAATCAGGATATCGACGTTGAGTCGGACCGTGTCAACCGTTGCCCTCTAGTCCACGACCCTACTAAGCTTTTAGGGCCTCCGGGAGTGGATGGTCAAACGCCGAGCGCTCGGACGCGACTTCTTCGCAACGGCCAGTAACGATACGTAGGTGTGCCGCGCTCCGTGGACCGTGGCTGCGGCATGGGACGCCGTCATCGTCGGCGGGGGCCACAACGGCCTCGTCTCCGCGGCGTACCTGGCGAAGGCCGGCCTGAAAGTCCTCGTTCTCGAACGGCGACCGATCGTGGGAGGATTCGAGACCTTGAGCTCGGGCGGTTCGGCTACGAGGTCTATCCGTTCGACCCGCAATTCTTCCTCCCGTTTCCGAACGGTGATTCGATCCTCCTGTGGAACGACCCCGCACGGAACCACCAGGAACTCGCGCGCTTCTCGAAGAAAGACGCCGAGGCCTATCCCAAGTACGTGGCGTTCTGGACCGAGGTCATGGAACTCATCGAGGCGATGGTCCTCGAATCCCCGCCTCCGTTGCCTGATCTGCTCGGGATGTTCAAGGGCGCCGAGGCAGAAGAGTTGGCGAAGCGACTCCTCTTGCAAAGTGCGGCGGACCTCCTCGACGAGTTCTTCGAGTCCGAGGAGGTCAAGGCGATGCTCGCCACCGCGACGACGATCGGCCTCCCCGCGGGGCCGAAGACGCCGGGCACCGCCCTCATGCTCGGGCACATGTTGCTCCACGAGATCAACGGCGTCAAGCAGACGTTCGGGTACTCGAAGGGCGGCATGGGCGGCATTTCCCAAGCGCTCGCGAAAGCGGCCGAGCACCACGGGGCTACCATCCACACGGGTGCCGCGGTCCAGCGAATCCTGACGAAAGACGGGCGAGCGATCGGAGTGGAACTCGCGGGTGAGAAGCGGGTGATGGCCCGCGCGATCCTCGCAAACGTGGACGTGAAGACGACCTTCGCAAAGCTCGTCGCTGCGGACGCGCTGGATCCGGAGTTCATCGCGCAGGTCCGCCGGATCAAAGCGACCGGCGTCGTGACGAAAGTGAACTGCCTCCTCAGCGAGCTGCCCGACTTCACGGCCCGACCCGGCAAGACCGTCCAGCCGCACCACAAAGGGTACTTGGACATCTGCCCATCCGTCGACTACCTCGAGCGCGCATGGGACGATGCGAAACGGGGCGAGCCGTCGAAGGAGCCATTCCTGGACTGCGTCTTGCACTCCGTAACGGATCCAAGTCTCGCGCCTCCGGGAAAGACCACGCTGTCCATCTACTCGCAGTACTCCCCGTACCGCCTCCGGGACGGAGATTGGGACGATCGCAAGGAAGAGGTCGGGGATACGATCCTTGAGACGCTCGCGCGCTTTGCTCCGAACGTGCCCCATGCGGTCGAAGCGCGGGAAGTCATCTCGCCGCTCGACATGGAGCGGGAGTGGGGCCTCCCGGGCGGCTGCATCTATCAGACCGATATGACGCCGGACCAGCTGTTCTCCTTCCGGCCTCTCCCCGGATGGTCCGGCTACCGGACGCCCGTACGAGGGTTGTACCTCTGCGGGAGCAGCGCTCATCCGGGAGGGGGCGTCACGGGCGCACCGGGCCACAACGCGGCGATGGTCGTACTCGACGACTTCGCCGGGCTTCGCTCGTGACCAGACTTGACCCCAACCTCAGCTTACGATCAAAAGGCCGAATCGAAAGCGAGGCTTTTCGTCCGCGATCGCCATGGCCTTTCGGCATGACGGCCGCATCGAGTGCCACGAAGTCGCTCAAGGCCGCAACGCCGGCCGCCCCAGATCCGTGCGACGTCTGCGGCGGACCGACGTACGAGCGGAACTGCAAGGTCATCTGCCATCGATGCGGGTACACACGAGACTGCAGCGATCCGTGAATCGCCATGGAACGATTCGGGTCTTCGACGCCTGTCGGGAACTTCGTCATTTGACGGATAATCTTACGACAAAAGCTATTACCCCGTCCTTGCGTCCGCAGGGCTCGCCCATGGCAGAGGGAGAGGCCATCGCTACCCGGACGGACTTCGTCCGTCGCGCCATCCTCGAGCGCCGCTACGAGCCCGACGCATCGTACGCGCAGGACCTCCTGGCCCTGGAGCGTTTCCTGTCGAGCCGCTCGGTCGGCATGGCCGAGTCCTTCGCCCTGTCCAACCTGCTGAGTCGGTATCCGCGCGAGGCTGAGGCCATCGCGAGGGAGCTCGGAGTTCGTCCGTTCGTCCCGCTCGAGGATGAGCGGGTGTCCGCCCTCGTCGATGAACGTCTGCGGCTTGCGGAGAGCCGGCATCCACTCCGGCGCCTTCGGCCCGCGGATCCCGTTAGCTTGTTCGAATTCTAACGGCGTCGCCAGGGCCCTCGTCAGACGCCGGGAAGTGGCAATCATTTGGGCCCTTTGGGTGGACGGATCGCGGCCCTCCATTGTGTCTGCCGACGACCCCTCTTTGCCGGGCCTCGATCGCATGGCGGCCATTTGTCTGACAGCCTCGCGCTAATGCGCGAAAAGTCAAT
>VBMB01000163.1 GCA_005878525.1 Methanobacteriota archaeon | reverse complement strand
GTACAAGCCTCCCCCGAGGAATGTGGGCATGTCGACCACCGTCCGATTCGCCGCGAGCATCGAAGTCACGCGCGCGACGACCCGGTCTTCCGGTAATCCGTCCGGGATGTCGAGCTTCGAAATCCGCACGGCGGAGGGAATGTCCGCGAAGAGGTCATCGACGCTCCGCAGGCCCATCTCCCGGAGCATCTCATCCTCGTCCGAGGGCATGCGGTCTCTGCGGAGAGAGGCGCGGAGCTTAAGGGTTTTGAATGGGTCGGTGCGAGCGGTGCTCGACGGAGTCTATTTGCCCCGAGCAAACATTCGGCGCATGGAGGAAACATTTGCTTCCCCGAGTCATCGCTTCTCTGTTGCTCCTGCTCGCCGGCGTTTGGTGGGGCCTTGCCGTCCTCGCGTGGATGGGATGGGAGAGACGCTTCGCATCTGGGGGTCTAAGAGAGGCACGCGACGGAACACCGAAAGAGAAACGAGATTGGGCTTCCACGATCGTGGATGTGATCCAGTTCGGGCTGCCGACGGTCCTGGCGGCCGGCGTGGCAATCGACGGGTTCGCCTCGGGCATCGTCTTCTACCGGTACCCCTGGTCGTTCTTCCCTCCGTTCGCGGAGGTCATCCAAGTAGTCGGTGCCGTCCTGCTGTTCCTCGGATTACCTCTGTTCACGGCGGGCGCGTATCTGACCGGGAAGTACGTGTACAGTAAGCTCCCCGGAGAACGGCCCCTCGTTCAACGAGGACCGTACCGCTACATCCGGCATCCGATCTATCTGTCGTTCCTCCTCACTTCCGTGGGCTTCCTTCTCCTTGCGGAGAACATCGTCATGCTTCCGCTCTTGTTCGCCCTGACGGCGCTCAGGTATCCGAAGCCCGAGGAGGAAGAGCTGATCCGGCTGTACGGAGACGCGTATCGGGAATACCGGAATCGCACCGGGCGATTCTTCCCAAGACTCCGACGGCGCTAGGTCGGAGCCCCCGGCAAACGGCCTGACCGATGAGTCGAGAAGTCCCGCACCAGACGGAGCCCGGAGCCTCCCTCCACGATTGCGGCGGATGCGAAGGCGATCGAGTTCTTGTAGGCCTCGGTCGGGGCCTCGCCTTTCAATGTCGAAGTCACCAGGGAGAAGAGCGTCCCGTGACCGACGACCGCGGCGGTGTCACCTTCCACCTCCTTCGCGATGTCCTCGAGACATTCACGACATCGGACCGCAGCCCGCTCCAAAGATTCCTTGCTCGGGGGGACGAAGTCAAGGTTCGCCCATGCTCTCTTTTCCAGAGCCGCGTACTCGGGTTGTGGAATTCCCGATTCATCCGCGGACCATTCCTTCAGGCACGAGCGCTTCGTGATGGATCGTCCGAACGCGCTTGCGAGGATGATGGCGCTCTCGATGCTCCTCCTCAGGGGGCTCGCGAAGACAGCGGAAGGAGGATCCGCCGGCCATGCCCCACCGAGGGCGCGGATCTGGTTCTCTCCTCGTTCCGAGAGCGGCGCGCGGTCGAAATTCGACGTGTACGGCGGGCGGACAATTTCGCCGTGCCGTACGAGGACGAGCGTCGCGGTCATGCGGAAACGCCCCCGGATACGACGCCGATCACGCGGATCCTCTCGCCGTCTCTCAAGCCCTCGTCCGCTGGAATCGGTCCGTCGCCCCGGATCAAAACGTGTGCATCCGGAGCGAGTCGAAGGGCCCGGAGCAAATCGACGCCCTTGGCCGCGGGACCCAATTCGACGGACTCTTCCCTCCGACCCGGGAGAATTTCCGCGGTCACATGCATTAGGTCGTCGAGGACGCTCCCGGACTTAAGCGTTCTCCCGTGAGCTCAGACGTCGGAACACTTATCCCAACCTTCGGTCTCAGGAAGACTCGCTGCCCAGGTCGCCTAGTCCGGTAGGGCGGCGGTCTCGAAAACCGCTGGGTTACCCCTCGCAGGTTCAAATCCTGCCCTGGGCGCTCCGCCCATCGATTCGGTGCTACTTCCCTCATCTCATGCTCGCGTTTGCGGGAAACAGTGTCATCACGCGGTACCTTGTCGTTGGCGGTCTCGCCTCACCCGTCCTGCTGACAATCGTTCGCTTCATCAGCGGTCTCGCGACGCTCCTCCTCCTGCGGGCGTGGTTCCCTTCCGCGTTCCCCGGCACATTTCGGGCCCGGCGTGACATGGTCGGAGGAATTTTCCTTGGCGCGTATGCGTTCTCGATCTCCCTCGGCTACCAGTTCATTTCCGCGGCCGCCGGTACCTTGGTGTTCTATGCGTTCGTGATTCTGACGATGGCCCTGTTTGGCTATCTGCGCGACCGGGAATCCCCCACCCTCCGGTCCGGCGCCGGTCAGGTGCTGGCCCTCGCCGGCGTCGGCTTCATCACGTTCGGAGGAATTCGAGAGGTCGCGCTAGTGGGCGTCGTGCTGATGGCCTTGACCGGATCGTCGTGGGGCCTCTACTCGGTTCATGGACGCTCCGCGGGAGACGCCCGGTCGTACACGTTTCACACGTTCCTCGTCGTCGGAGCGTTTTGCGTTTCCCTGATCCCGGTTTTCGAGTTCGGCGCACCCGGCGGCTTATCCATCCAGACGACGCCGAACGGCCTCGGTCTCGCCCTCTTCATGGGAATGGTCAGCACCGCGCTCAGTTACGTCCTCTGGCATTTGACGTTGCGCCGGATCAAGGCCTCTCAGGGAGGGATCGTCCAGCTCATCGTGCCCGTACTCGCCTCCGGCATGGGAATCGTGCTGCTCGGCGAGCATCTCACCCTCGCGCTGGCCCTCGGCGGCGCATGCGTGCTTACCGGAATCTTCTTGAATCGCGTGAATCCCGGATCAGGGTGACAACGAGGAGGGAGCAATGTTCTGGTTGGGCCGCAGACGTTCCCCGCTGTGCCCTTGCGGCGACGCGCGCGCCGACGGGCAGCTCGAGTCATTCGGACTTCCTTGCGCGCCATCGCGGCTGGGAGGCGTCATCTCTATTTGAATCATCTCTTCGTTGCTCAGGATCGTCACAACAAACCGGATTCGTCGCGCCACGACTATTTTGCAGCCGCAACCTTATTTGTCTCGGCCTCGATGACGGGGCGAGGCCGGTGACTCTCCGCGTTTCTCGGCTGCGTTTTTTCCTATTGCATCATGGCGAATCCGCACCTTGCATCTAGCGGGTGACATTCATGGCCGATCGGCTGCAAGGTGCACATGTCGCCGGTCGCATTCGGAATGGGGCGCGTGCATGGGCCGAAAGTCTGTCTCCGCTACGGATCCGTAGCGTGCGAATCTACCTCTCGGGACAGGTCATCTCCCTCATCGGGATTTGGATGCAGCAGACGGCGCAGTCGTGGGTCGTGTGGCAGCTGAGCCGATCCGGCACGATGTTGGGTGTGGCCGCGATGCTCGCGTTCCTCCCGACGTTTTTCCTCGGTCCCTGGATGGGCGTCTTCGCTGACCGCTGGGACCGACGGAAAGTGCTCATCGCAACCCAGTCCTTCGCGATGATCCTCGCGTTCGTTTTCGCGATCCTCGTCCAGACCCGGGTCATCGCATTGTGGCACGTGTTCGTCCTCGCGACTCTCCTCGGGATCGTGAGCGCGCTCGACTTCCCCTCGACGCAGGCGTTCATCGGGGACATCGCGGGCATGTCACGGGTCCGAGAGGCGATCATCCTGAACAC
>VBMB01000139.1 GCA_005878525.1 Methanobacteriota archaeon | reverse complement strand
AGAACAGGAAGAGAGACAGGCTGATGACCGCCAGGCCGGAGGTCGTGAAGGGGAGGTGGCCGTACTTGTCTGACAAGCGCCCGCTCAAGGGCCCCGCCGCGAGCGTTGCAATGTCGAGCGGAATCATGAGAAGGCCGGTCGTCAGCGGGCTCTGTCTCAACACGAGCTGGAAGTAGAGGCTCAGGAGGAGCAGGACCGCGCCGAACGCGATCGCATTCAGGAGCTGAGCGACAACTCCGCCGGTGAACTCCCGGATCCGGAGGAGCTTGAGGTCGAGCAGGGGATGGGGGTGCCGCCGCTCGAGGACCACAAAAAGCCCGAGACCGACAACGGACACGGCAAACAACACCGCCACGGTCCTCGTCTCGGCGACCCCATACGCCGCGAGGGTGAGGGCGAGGAGGAGGCTCATGATGAACACGGTGAACGCGGCGAACCCGCCCCAATCGATCGGCGCACCTCGCTCGAGCTTCCCGATTTCCCGCAACCGGAAGCGGGCCCACGCGGTGCCGAAGATCCCGATCGGCACGTTCACGTAGAACAGGGCGCGCCAATCGAGGAACGAGAGGATGATGCCGCTGAGCGTCAGGCCTGCCATGGACCCCATTCGGAACGCGACCTGGTTGATCCCGAGAGAAAGCCCGAGCTCCTGAGACGGGGTCGCGTCGACGATCATCGCCGCGCTGTTCGTGAACAGAATCGCGGAGCCGAGGCCCTGGATCGCGCGGAAGGCGATCACCTGGGCCGAGTCGAGCGCCAGGCTCGTCAGGAGGGAGCCGACCGTGAAGACCGCGAATCCGCTCGTGTACAGCTTGACGCGGCCGACGATGTCCGAGATGCGACCGACGAGGAGGAGCGCGACCGTGCTCCCGAGGACGTACGCCTGGGTGATCCAGATCGCCTGCTCCGCGTCCGCCCGGAGGCTCGAGGCGACCTGCGGAAGGCCGACGATGACGATGCGGGAGTCGATCCCGGCCATGAGCACGCCCACGGTCGTGACCGTCAAGACCGTCCACTTGTATTGGATCCGGCTCGCCTCCCTCGGCGGACGCGCGGGACGCCCATCGAGAGCGACCCGATTTGGCGCGCGACGAAGCAGCAGGAATACGTTAAGGTTCCTACTCACTCGTGGTGACGAGCGGGCCGCCGGCGGTCAGGCGACGCTGACGCTCTGGATCGGATGATGGCGGGCGATCAGGTCCCTGGAGACGCGCAGGTTCTTTCCGTCCTTTCCGATCGCACGGCCCTTCTTCGTCGACTCGACCGTGACGGTCGCGTGCACGACGTCGCCTCGCTGTTCGATCTGGACAGACTTGACGTCGAAGTTCCGGAAGACGTTCGCGACGAACTTGTCCGGCTGCTCCGAATACTCGACGACGTGGATGTCCTTGTTGATCAGGCGCTTCAGCTTCGCGATGTTCTCGCCCTTCTTGCCGATCGCCTTCCCGATGTCGCCTTCCTTGACGACGAAGATGAGCTTGTCGCTCGCGTCGACGCAGTCCACGACCGTCGTCCGAGTGAGATCTTGGAAGAGCGCGACGAACCTGATCGTCAGCTCGTCAAAAACGATCTCGGTCATGCGGATCCTAGACGGTCAGGATGTTCGATTCCCCGGGGCTGATCACCGCGACGGCCGCGACAGAGAAGGGGACGCCGCAGGCGGCGCCCAGGTCGACGTTGGTGCCACCGAAGCGGAACAGACGGACGTCGCCGAGATTCCGGGTGGCTTCCTCCGGGCAGTTCGAAGCGAGGACCACGAGCTTCGCCTTCTTCGACTTCGCCGCCCGGCGGACCTCGCGCAGGCCGAAGCGCACCTCGCCGGTCTCCGACGCAACCCGGAGGGCGCGAGGGACATCAATCACGGAACGACCTCCTGCAGGGGCTCCTCGGGGGCCGGCACGGGAGGCGGAGGCGTCACGGCCGGTTTCGGCTTCGCCACCGCGGTCGGCCTCGGGAGTCCCGGAGGCGGTTTGTAGATCAGGTTCACGGCACCCGTGCCGAGGGTGACAGGCTGGCCCACGATGACGTTCTCCGCGACGCCGTCGAGGTAGTCCACCTCGCCCGTGATCGCGGCGCGAAGCAGGTGATGGGCCGTGATCTCGAACGCCGCGCGGGCGAGGACGGAGGACTTGCGGCCGGAGATGCCGTGGCGGCCGATCGCCTTCACGTCGCCGTCGTTCGTCATCATGTCGGAGACCAGCATGATGTGGCGGATGTCGACCGTGAGGCCTTGCTCCTGGAGCGTGTTGTACGCCTCGTTCACGATGGCGTTGCGCGCGGCCTCGATCCCGAGGACCTCGTAGATCTCTTGAACCGAGTTCGTGCTGGTCCTCGCGGCGTCGACGTATGGGAGTTCGAGGATCTTCGAGAGGTTCGATCCCTCCGTGTAGATGACGTATCCATCGCCGCGCTTCCGGATGATCGCGCGTGAAATCCCGTCGATGCCTTTGATCTTCATCACGCGGACCTGTTCGACCAGGCGCTGGAGCTTCTTGAACGACGGCTCACCCGCCTCGACGACGAGGGCCCTCGCCTTCTTCTCCGCGTTCCCGACCTGGCGTCGGACCTCCTGGATCTCGCCGAGCTTCTTCAGCTTCTCCTCGAGTTCCGACCAGGTGACGCCCCGCGATTTCATGCGGTGATCGTCCGGATACGCGAGGACCCGCATGTTCACGAGGTCCGTCTCGATCGAGGCGATGTCTTCGAGGGAGGTCATCTCGATCTCGGTCGCGATCTTTCGCATCCGTTCCAGGTCCGTGTGACCCGACTTGACGTACAGCTCCATGATCGGGGTCGATGGCACGCGACGCGCGTCGACGATCTCGATGAGCCGCGGCAGCCCGAGCGTCACGTTCATCTCGGCCACGCCGGCGTAGTGGAACGTCCGCATCGTCATCTGGGTCCCGGGTTCGCCGATCGATTGCGCGGACACGATCCCCGCCGATTCGTTGGCGTCGATCACGTGGAGATCGAACTTCTCGCAGATTTTTTGGAGGACTTCCAGGAGGCGTTTCTTGCTGAGCTTGAGCCCGTGAATTTTCTTCGACAGCTCCGTCACGACGAACCGGGGGAGCCACCGGCCGATCTCCTTCAACCCGTCCAGGATCTCCTGCTCGCCCGGGTTGAGCGGCGGTGCCTTCACGGGAATTGTGAGGGGCGCTTCCGGCTCCGCCTCCGTGGCCTTCGCCGAGGGCCTCTTCGCGCGGGCTGCGGGCTTGGCCGCCTTCTCGCGCTTCGGGGCAGGCTTCGCCTCCGCGGGGGCCGTGCCGAGTTTCTTGAGGACTTTCTCGGCCTCCTTTTTCGGGATGAACTTCGCGAGGCGCTCGGGCTTGGAGGCCGTGAGCTTCTCCAGTGTGAAACCGGCGTCCGCGAGGATCTCGGCCGTCTTCTTGGAAATCCCGCGGTTCCGCAACGCCTGAATCGTCGTCGCTCGGGCCATCGTCACTCCTCCGACGGAGGCTCTTCCTCCTCGACCTCGACCTCTTCCTCGGAAATCTCAACGTACATATCCTTCTCCGTGAGGCCGTAGGAGGCCATCTCCTGCTCCCGGAGCCGCTCCTTCCATGAAGGCTCCTCCCCGAGGACATCTTGCAAGATGTCGTCGATGTCGACCGCACGCCCCTGGACGCTGCGGGACGGATCCACGCCGTCCTCCCCGAACTTGAACTGGATGATCGTGTCCGCCGTGTTCCGGACGGTGCCGTCCTCTTTCACCTTGAGGTCCTCGAGGGCATTGATCAAGCGGCGCTGCATGTAGCCGGATCGAGACGTGCGGACGGCCGTGTCCACGAGGCCTTCGCGTCCGCCCATCGCGTGGAAGAAGTACTCCGTCGGATGGAGGCCGCTCTTGTACGACGACTTCACGAAGCCTTTCGCCTCCGCGCCGAGGTCGCCCTTCTTGAAGTGGGGGAGCGTCCGGTTCCAGTACCCCCGGCTCAAGCGCTCCCCGCGGACCGCCTGCTGGCCGATCGATCCGGCCATCTGGGAGAGATTCAGCATCGAGCCGCGAGCCCCGGACCGGGCCATGATCACCGCGCTGTTCTCGATGCCGAGGTGCTTGCCCGCAATCTGGCCGGCCTGGTCCCGCGCGCGGCCGAGGATCTTCATCGCTTCGACCTCGAGCGTCTCTTCGAGGGACCGACCGGGCATCTGCTCGAGCTCGCCCCGCTTGTACGACTCCACGAGGTCCTCGACCTTCTCGATCGCGGTCTTGAGGACGTCCGTGATCTGCTTCTTCGCCTCCTCCGGGATGTCCTCGTCGTCGATGCCCGTCGTGAAGCCGCGGATCATGATCGCGCCGATCGCCATCTTCGTGGCTCGGTCGATGAACTCCCGCGCGGCGTCCGGGCCGTAGTCCCGGGCCAGCTTGTCCACGATCTTGCCCTTGAAGGCGCCGATCGCGTTCTCATCGATCGTGCCGGACGCGATGACGCCGTTCTTGATCACGACGAGCGAGTCTTCCTCCTTCAGCTCCTTCAAGCCGATGTCGCCTTTCGGCGCGATCGAGGACTTGAACGTCATGCTGAGGTTCTTCGGCAGGATCGCGGAGAACAGCGCCTTGCCGGACCAGAACTCCTTCCCGCCTTTCTTGATGTCCGGCGGCGGAAGGTCCCGCATGTCGATCTTGGTGAGGATGAACGTGACCTCCTCCCGGGTGAACTTGCTCTCCTTGTGGGTCAGGAGGAACGAGCCGGAGATGTGATCGTGAATGCCGCCGATGACCGGGCCGCCGAACCGCGGGGAGAGGATGTGCTCCTGCACCCGCATCAGGACGCGAGCCTCCGCGCGCGCCTCTTCGCTCTGCAGCACGTGGAGGTTCATCTCGTCGCCGTCGAAGTCCGCGTTGTACGGGGGGCACACCGCGAGGTTGAAGCGGAACGTCTTGTGGGGCATGACGCGGACCTCGTGCGCCATCATCGACATCCGGTGCAGCGATGGCTGCCGGTTGAACAGCACGATGTCGCCGTCGACGAGTTGCCGTTCGACCGTGTAGCCGATCTCGACGGCCTCGGCGACGACTTCCGCGTTCTTCTCCGTCACGCGGATCCGCCGGCCGTCCGGCCGAATGACGTAGTTCACCCCGGGCGCATATTCTGCCAGGGGACCGAGCGGTGTCGGACCGCGCTTCACCCACTGCTTCACGATCTCCAGATTGTACGCTTGGACGTGGACGGGGACCGTCAACTCGCGGGCCGCCTCGACCGGTACGCCGACCTCGTTGATCGACAAGATCGGGTCCGGGGAGATCACTGTCCGGGCGCTGAAGTTCACGCGCTTGCCCGACAGATTCGAACGGAAACGGCCTTCTTTGCCCTTCAACCGCTGGACGAGCGTCTTCAGCGGACGGCCGGACCGGTGCCGGGCGGGCGGGATGCCCGACGTCTGGTTGTCGAAGTACGTCGTCACGTGGTACTGGAGGAGCTCCCACAGGTCCTCCACGATGAGCTGGGGCGCGCCGGCATCCCGATTCTCGCGGAGACGCTGGTTGATTCGCAGGACATCGACGAGCTTGTGCGTGAGGTCATCCTCCGAGCGGTCTCCACTCTCCAAGGTGATCGACGGACGAACGGTCACCGGCGGGACCAGGAGTGCGGTCAATACCATCCACTCCGGTCGGGCGACCTCCGGATTCATCCCAAGGACGCGGAGGTCCTCGTTCGGGATCCGCTCCAGGCGCTCGCGCACCTCTTTCGGCGTGAGCTTGTGGCCGTCCTCCCGGAACGTCGTCGGCTTGTCGAGGGTGACCTTGCCCTGTTCCTCGCCGCAATGGGGACACCTCTGGCGCTTCTGCGCCTCCCGCGCGGTCTCCTTCGTGACGAAGCCGACCTCCGTCACGTCCCCGCCGAGCTCCTCAACCTGTTCCATCTCCGCCATGTACTCTTGCGCCTGTTGGCGCGTGAGGAGGAGGCGGCCGCACTTTCGGCAGGTCGCCTGAAGGAGCTTCTTGATGTCCTTCACATAGCCGACGTGGATCACGGGCATCGCGAGGTCGATGTGCCCGAAGTGGCCCGGGCAATCGTCGACCTTACCGCCGCACGTCTTGCATCGGAGGCCGGGCTCGATGACTCCGAGGTGGGAATCCATCAGGCCCATGTCGATCGGGAATCCATCGTCGTCGTACGTGTCGGCGGTGATGATCTTCGTCGCCGACATCCGCCGGATCTCGTCGGGGCTCAGCAGGGCGAACTTGATCGCCTGGATTCGTTTCGTGACCCCCCTCATCGAAGACATCATCGCATGTCCTCCAGCTGTAGACGCATGACGACCCCTAAGGACAAGAGTTCGTCGAGCAGGAGCTTGAACGCGTACGAGGTCTGCACGGGATAGATCTTCGAGGTGTTCTCGCAGACGGGGCAGCGAAGGTTCCCTTTCCGATCTTTGATCGCGAAGTGCCCGCAATCCGGGTTGCCGCACACGTACTGGATCGTCCCGTCGGACTCGTCGAGGAGGCGGTCCTTGATCACCATCGCGGCGCCGTGGCCGATCAGGCAATCCCGCTCCATCTCGCCGAACCGCAGACCGCCTTGGCGGGACCGCCCTTCGGTGGGCTGCCGCGTGAGAATCTGAACCGGCCCGCGGGAGCGGACGTGCAACTTGCCCGAGACCATGTGGTGCAGCTTCTGGTAATAGATCACCCCGACGAAGATCTCCGCCGGGATCATGCGGCCCGTGCGGCCGTCGTACAGGATCTCCTTTCCGTTCGACCGGAAGCCGTTCTCCTCGAGGGCCTTCCGCATGGCGTCCTCCCTTTCGCCGGAGAAGGGTGTGCCGTCGATGAACCGTCCTTCGAGGCAACCGACCTTCCCGCCGATCTGCTCGAGGACGTGGGCCACGGTCATCCGCGACGGAATCGCATGGGGGTTGATGATCAGGTCCGGGATGATGCCTTGCGCGGTGAAGGGCATGTCCTCTTGCGGTGCAATCAGGCCGATGACGCCCTTCTGGCCGTGACGGGACGCGAACTTGTCGCCGAGCTCCGGGACCCGCAGGTGTCTCGCGGCGCTTCTGCGGCGTCAGGAAGTCCGTTTCCTCCTCGAGGAACCGCGGCGGGCTCGTCTTCCCGATGAGGACGTCCCCGCCCGTCACGAGGACCTCCGGCGAGATGAGCCCATCATCCGGCGTCAGGTTGGCGTACGACAGGTCGGCACGCGCACCGCGCACGTCCGGGGACGGGATCTCGAAGTGGTCTTCCTGCCCGCCGGGGTAGCGGCGCTCCTCCGCGCGGTACGTCCGCATGAACGACGACCGGCCGAGACCTCGGTCGATCGAGGCTTTGTTCATGACGATCGCGTCTTCCATGTTGTACCCGTGGTGGGACATCACCGCGACGACGAAATTCTGGCCCGCGGGTCGCTCGTTGAACGAGACGTACTTCATCGAGTCCGTCTGCACCAGCGGTTGCTCTGGGTAGTGGAGCAGGTGGCTTCGCGTATCCGGCCGGAGGCGGTAGTTGCTCGACCCCAGGCCCAGGGACTGCTTCGCCATCCCCGCCCCCATCGTGACCCGTGGAGACGAATTGTGCTCGGGATATGGTACCACGCCCGAGGCGACACCCAGGATGACCATCGGGTCGACCTCGATGTGGGAGTGCTCTTTCGTGATCGAGGCTTTCACCTTGAACGTCTTGTGACAGTGCGCGCACTGGAGTTCCACTTCCTCGTCGCGGCTCCCCATGTTCGCCCACGTGACGTCGTTCCGGCTCAGCGGATGCTTGCACTCCTTGCAGCGGCTCGGGACGTCGTACGGGTAGATCGCGATGAACGTGTCTTCCTCCTCTTCCGCGTCGATCCACTCGACGATCCCGTTCCGGACGAGGTCGGAGAACCGGAGGCGGCCCATCTTCAGCTCGTCGACGTGCTTACGAGAGAAGACGATGTGGCCGTCCTTGACGACGAGCAGCGGACGTCGGATGCGGCCCTCGTCGCAGTTGATGATGATCTCACCCATGTTCTCGTCGTACCGGACGTTGACCTCGTGGCTCAGGAGCCCGGAGCGGCGACGCTCGCGGATCTCGGCCACGAGGTTCCTCGGGTCCTCGTGGAGCCCGACGAGGTCTCCGTTCACGTAGACGCGGGTGAGCTGGGTCTGCTGACCTTTGACCTGCTTGGTCCCGAGGTCGGCGAGGAGGAGCTTGACCTCTTCCTCCGGGAACCCTTCGGACACGTCGATCACGAGGGCGCAGTTCTTGACCAAACCGCAATTCTGGCCTTCCGGCGTCTCGTTCGGACACAGGCGGCCCCACTGGGTCGGATGGAGATCGCGCGCTTCGAAGTGGGGCTGGGACCGCGTCAACGGAGACGTCACGCGCCGCAAGTGGCTCAGGGCGCTCATGTTGGACGTGCGGTCGAGGAGCTGACTGACGCCGGCCCGGCCGCCGACCCAGTTGCCCGTCGCGAGCGCATGGAGCAGGCGTTGCGTGAGCAGGTCCGGCCGAATCGCCGAGGAGATTTTCAGCTCGCGGCGCCGGGCGTACGATCGCTCCAGCTGATATTTCAGGTCCTTCACGAGGTTCGCGAAGGCGACCCGGAACAGATCCTCCATGAGGTCGCCCGCGAGCTTGAGCCGCTTGTTCGCGTAGTGGTCTTTGTCGTCCTCCCGGCGCATGCCAAGGGACAACTCGAGGACCGTCCGGGCGACGCGTCCGAGGAAGATCGCCTTCTTGATCCGGTCCTCGCGGGTGTCGCCGAGGTGCGGGAGGAGCGACCGGTCCAGGATCGACTCGACCTTCTTGATCCGGTATTCTTTCGCCTGGCCCGTCGCGAACTTCTTCTCGAGGTAACTAATCGCGTCGTCTCGCGTGAAGATCCCGTTCGGAGGGTAGATCTTCTTGTTCTGGCACTCCTCGATGTTCGCGTAGACGATATTGGCCATCTCGGGCGTCGAGACGACGGCGTTGTAGATGTCCTCGTCCTTCTCCATGCCCAAGGCCTTCATGAGGATGATCAGCGGGATCTGCCCGGAGGCCGTCGGGACGCTGACGATCAGCTGCCCGTCCTTCTTCTTCTCCATCAAGGTGAGGGCGCGGTACCCTTCTTTCTGCGAGAATACCTTGGCGACCTCGACCTTCCGGCCGTAACGTTCGTTGAATTCGACGAGGACGCGGTTCGGGGCGAGGTCTTCGAGCGAGATCAGGGCCCGCTCCGTCCCGCCGATGATGAAGTACCCGCCCGGGTCGTACGGGTCCTCGCCCATCTCGATGAGCTTGTGCTTGTACTCGTCGGAGGTGAGCTCCCCTTCCGTCTCCATGTTCTCCTTGTACAGGAGGCACCGCTTCGACTTGACCATGATCGGGAAGTTGCCGATGTGCACCCGCTCCGGCTCCCGTTCGATGCCGTTCTCGATGACCGTGAAGTCGAGGTAGATCGGCGCGGTGTAGTTCAGGTTCCGCAGCCGCGCTTCCATCGGATTGAGCGGGTGGGTGGCGCCGTTGGCCTCCTTGACGATGGGCAGGCCCAGCGTGATCGTCGGTTTCGCCTCGAGGTCAATCCGCCCGCGATCGTCCCGCTTCCGGCCGATCCGGATTTCGATTACGTCGCCTTCGGTCCGGTCCTCGTCGAGCTTGATGATGCCGCGGCGTTCGTCTTCGGGCGACGACCGAAGGTTGTCCACGATCCGCTGCATCCGCGAGTTCGGATTGTCGATCGTGGGAAGGAAGTCGTTGAACGAGGCAATGTGATGGTTGACGATGGAGCGTTCTCGGAAGAACGCATCGATGAGTTCGCGCATGCTCTACCTCCCGATGACGAGGCGATAGGCCTCCGACACGCCCGCGGTCCCGCTCACCCGCGTCACGCGGATGATCCGGCCTTCCTCGATGGGCCCCTCGATCTTCTCGAGGACCTGGATCACGGGATCGCTCTTCCGAATCTTCGGGAGCTGGTCTCGCGTGATCTTCATCGCCTTCAAAACCCGCTCCGCCTCTTCCTCCGGCACGAGGCGATGCTCTGGAACTAGCTGATGCTCCAACACGTTAAACCTCAAGGGGAGGTCCTCCCTGGGCGACCGTTTTCCACCTGGCATGCCACGCGCGCGCGAGCCGTACGGGCCCGCGGGGACTTTCGGGGACCCCGCGCGCTCCGCAGGGCCCGTTCGAACCCCGGACCACCCGGTTTCTTTCCGCTCTCCGGTGAAGGAAAGCGGCTAAAAGCCGGATGCTCTTTCTAGGGACGGTGTTTGTGCGCCATCCTACCTAGCTGAGCTACGGGCCCTCCGGCTAGCGGCGGCGACATGCGACCGTTTGCCAAAACGAGCCTTTGTAATAAAGTTTGCGGTGAATGGAACCCGCCTCCGACGAATCGAATCGGAGGGACAATAATTATCCGCTTCTCATGATATAACTCGCCGGGAGCACAACGATTTATAGACCCACTTCATCCCGCGGCCCGTGATTCGTGCGGAAAGCCGCTGCACCTCGTGCGGCGCCGTCCTCTCCGGGAAAGGCACGACCGTGTTCCCGTGTCCAAGTTGTGGCCGCGCGAAGATCGGACGGTGCTCGCGGTGCCGTGACCAATCCGTGGCGTATCGCTGTCCGGCCTGTTCGTTCACCGGCCCGTGAGGTGCGAGATGGGATCCGTGGCCGTCACGTTCCGGATCATGCCCGAGGACGCCGATACGGACCTCGAGTCGATTCGGTCCCGCGTCCGCTCAACGCTCGGGAGCGCCCTTCGCGATCTGCGCGAACAGCCCGTGGCCTTCGGCCTGAAGGCGATCCTCGCGGTGGCGATCGTGAATGATGCCTCCGGAGGCTCCGACCTGTTCGAGCAGTCCTTGGCCGCCATCCCCGGAGTGGGCAGCGTCGAGACCGTTGACGTGACGCTCGTCTGACCAGTGCGCCACTGGTTCGTCCAGCAAGACACCCGTCTACTGGCGGGTCAGGTCCCCTTCCGCAAGATGAGGACAGAGCACTTCGCCAGCTTGACGATCCGGTCCTCGACGGGGCCGAGGGCGAACTTCCGGAGGCCGCCCGGAGACGTCGCGCGGATCATGAGCAACGACGCTTCCGCGCTCTCGCGGAGCGCCTCCGACTCCCACTGGGTCGAGTAGATGACCTTCGGTTCGACCGTCACGCCCCGTTCGTGTGCGCGGCCTTCGAACCGCGTACTCTCCTGTTTGAGGCGCTCCGCTTCTGAGGGGTCGCTCGCGAGTGCGACGACCTCGACGACCGGGTGGTCCTCCGCGGCCAGGATCAAAGCGAGGTCGTCGATCCCCTCGAGACTCCAAATCGGGCTCGTGAGGACGACGATCCGCCGGAGGGGCCTCCGGAATCCCTGGGTCTTGAAGACGATCACATCGCACGGCGCGTTCTCGATCAGGTAGTCGATGTTGCTCCCGAGCACCCGACGGTCCCCTTCGATCCGCTCGCCCCGCCATCCCATGACGAGGAGGTTCACCGCCTCCTCGCGGATCGTGTCCAAGATGATCTCGTAGACTTTGTGGCCGATCTTGACGACCGGACGGGTGTCGACCCCCATGTGCTCGCCGATCCGGGCGAGGCGTTGGAGCCCTCGAATCCGGTCGTCCACGTACCGGAACCGAATCGCCTTCGGAGGGAGGTTCCGGGGAATTTCCACGACATGAAGAAGGCTCAGCTCCGCGTTCTTCGCGCGGGCGATCCGGGCGCCGAGTTCCACGAGCGCCTCGTCCTCGAACTCCCGGAGCGGAAGGAAGACGCGGTACCGCTCGAGCTCCACATGGTCTTCCGACGTCGCGAGAATATCGCGCACCTCCGCGGCTGAGGCAGGCGGAGCCGGACCACTGGCGGCGCGGCGGCCCCCGACCCAGTGGTACGCGAGCCCGATCGCGAGCCACACGCCGCCGAGCAACGTGGCGAGCATCCCCGGGGGCATGGGCGCGTCACTCCTCGCCGGGTAATTCCACAGGAGAGCACCGACGGCGAGGTTGAGTGCGATGGCGGCCATGGGGACCGCGGGCACGAGCGGCACCCGGAATCCCGGCGCGCTCCGTCTCTCCCCGCGGCGCAACGCGACGACGGAGGCGTGCACGAACGCGAACAAGCCCAGGAACGCAAGGCTCGCCAGGATCGCGATCGTCTCGATCGTCAGGAAGACGAGGAAGCCCGCCCCGACGAACGTGAGGGCGACCGCGGCGGGTGGCACTTCCCGTCCCCCGATGCGGGCGAAGCTCCCGGGAAGAAGACGGTCCCGGGCCATGCTGAACGAGGTCTTGATCGCCGCGGTCAGGTTCGAGTTCAAGGCGCCGTACATCGAGACGATTCCGATGATCAACACGACGGCCCTCACGTACGGCCCTCCGACGAAATGCCGGATGCCCGAGAGGACCATGTCTTCCGATCCGCCGAGGCAGCCCCCGCACGCAGGCCATCCGGACAGTGTGTCGCTCGGCACGTTTCCGAGCACCGCCAAGAAGAAGCCCCCGTACACGAGGAACGCGAGCAAGAGCGCGAGGAACACGCCCCTCGGCACGCTGCTCTCGGGGTGTTTCACCTGGTCGGACAGTTGCGCGACGACTTCGAAGCCCTGGAAGGCGATGAAGAGAACCCCGGCCCCGAGCATCAAGTCGAGCGACGAGACCGGGGCCCCGACCGCGAAGCCGCGTGGAGGACCTGGTTGGAAGACGGAAATGACCCCGAGGACCGCGACGAGGACGATCAGCAGAATTTTACCCAGCGTCAACCGACCGAGCGCGCGGATGGGGAGGTGGACTCGCGCGAAGTGCGCGATCGCGGAGAGGGCGAGGACCGCGAGGGCGACGAGGCTGACCTCGAGCGGGTTCGGGCCGAAGAACGACGACTCGTCGGAGGGGCGGACGAGTTCGACGAGGAAGATGCCGAGACCGAGGGCGCTGAGCGCGGATGCGGCCATGTGGCCACCCCACGAGAGCCAGCCGCTCACGAATCCGCTCGGCGCGGGCAACGCGCTCCTCACCCAGACGTACGCGCCGCCCGAAGCGTCGGGCCGGCCCGATGCGAGCTCGGCGTACGCCATGCCGGCGAGGGCCGCGACGAGCGCGGCGACGGCGAGGCTCAGCAAGACGAGAGGTCCGGCGACCGAGTATGCCGCGCCGACCAGGAGGAAAATCGCGGCGCCGACCATCGCTCCGAGGGCCGCCATCGTGATGTCGAACAGGCCGAGGTCCCGGGTGACTCGCACGCGAACGGAAGCCGACCCGGGTCCGGGACCGGACACGGAGGGGCGGAGAATGGGTCGGCTACTTGAGGCTATGGCGGTGGACCGATACAAGCGGACTCCCGCTGCAACCGCAACCGAGGAGAAGAGCGGCGGGCTACGGCGACGCGGACTTCGCCGCCGTCTTCGCGATCGTTTCGCCAAGCGTCCGGAAGACGAGCTCGACGTTCTCGCCCGTCTTCGCGGAACTGAAGAAATACGGGGCCTCAAACGCCTCGGTCGCTTGTTTCACCTGTTCCTCGCCGAATGCGGCTTGGTCCTTCAGGTCCGTTTTGTTGATCGCGAACGCGACGGGGATCTCGCCCACGGTCCGGAACACGGACTCGACCCACGAGTCCAGGTCCTCGAGCGTGTCGTATCGAGTGATGTCGGCCACCGCGAGGATGCCTTGCGCCCCATGGAAGTAAGCCTCCCGGAGGAGTTCGCGGAATCCCTTCGAGCCCATGATGTCCCAGATGGTCATGTCCATCTGGATTGCGTCGCCAACTTTCGGATTGAGAGCGAGTTCTTTCTTGGAGACTTTCGCGCCGAGCGTCACGATGTATCGATCATCGTACTCGTTCAGCACGTAGCGCTTGATGAGCGAGGTCTTGCCCACGGCGTGCTCCCCGACGAGGCAGACTTTCACCTTCATTCGCCGTGGTTCTATCATGACGGTCCTCGGAGAGATTCGACAAAATCCTCCGGCAATTTGCGGCTATTCGTTAGGGTCTATTTAGTCGTTACCGAGAAAAACGCAGTCTTGCGACCCATGTCGCGTTGCACGCAACCCTTGAAATAACGACGCAGGGATGCCGCGGCGTGGACGCGTTCGCGGCGACGCGACTCGCGGCCGGCACCGCCTTTCTGGTCGTCGCGGCGGCCTCCGATCTGAGGACGCGAGGCGTCCGCAACCCGCTGTGGATCGGCTTGGGAACGCTCGGACTGGTCATCCTCGCCGCGGAACTCCTGGTCGAATCGGCGCCGTGGCCGACGTGGTCGCTCGCCGGTTCCGCCGCGGTGCTGTTCTACGCGGTCTTCTTCGGCCGGCCGCTCTTCGATGAAGACGGTTTCCACGCCCGACCCGGTCGGATGGGATTGTTCTTTGCGGCCGCCGCGATGTGGATCGCCCCGCTCGGGTTCGCGGGAATCGTTGCCAGTTCCGTTCCCATCGTTGAGCTGGCGTCGATGCCCGTGATGCTCGTCGTCTACCAGCTGATGCTCCGAGCCCGGCTCCTCGCCGGCGGGGCGGATGCGAAGTGCCTCATGGCGCTCACGTTGCTTGTTCCGACGTATCCTCACGCGTCACCGTTCCCGGTGTTCGCCGCGGACCCGAGAGTCCAACCCGCGTTCCAGGCGTTGTTTCCGTTTTCGTTCGTCGTCCTTGTGGATGCCGCTGTCCTCCAATTGGTCGTCCCCCTGGGTCTGTTCATCTACAATCTCACCCGCGGCGACGTCGGGATCCAGTCGTTTCTCGGCTATCGTGCAGCGCTGGATCCGTTTCCGAAACACGTGAGGCTGATGGAGCGGATCACGGACCGAGGCGAACACGTGGTCGTCCTGCGTCCGAAGCGCGATTTGGACCCCAGACCGGAGATCCTCAAGCTGCGTGAAGCGGGAATCCAGCGAGCGTGGGTCACCCCGTGGGTCCCGTTCATGGTCCCCCTCCTCGGGGGCTTCCTGCTTGCCTTCTTGGCGGGAAACCTGCTCGTCGCGGTCCTGGGCGCTGGGCGCTAGGCGTCGCGACATCGAAATCCTGATATATCGCGCACTCTCTCAGCCGCCTCAGCAGTGGTTTGACGGCCAAAGCGGCGGGGATACACCCGGTCCCATCCCGAACCCGGAAGTTAAGCCCGCCCACGTTCCCTGCGGTAGTGCAGTGCGCGAGCCTGCGCGAAGCCTGCCTTCCTTTGAGGAGGGCTTGGGCCGACGACCTAGGCACGCTAGCCGTCCATCCTTGTGGTGGACGACGAACCGTGCCGTTCTAACGGCCGTTGGTCCTTGGAACGCTGTCAGCCACTCTCTATTCCTTTTCGCGGCGCTTCGCGCGGAGCTTCAATCCGAGGATGATCACCGGAACGACGGCGACGAAAATCATGTCGGACAGCTCGGGAATCGCGACGGTGACGGAGGACGTGCTGCCGATGGGCGGGTAGCCGCCGATTGTCGTGTAGTTCAGGAACGCCCAGTTCACGAGCCGTGTCCCGCTAAACGTCGAGTTCACCCGAGCGCGCATCGTCAGGCTGTGCGCGCCCGGTGTGACGGTCGTGAAGTTCCAATAGAACGTCCGACCGCTCATCCACGTCGGCACCGGAGTCGCTCCGACGTAGTCGAAGCCGTTCGGCAAGCTGTCCTTGATCGTGACCGTGCCCGCCGCGACGGAGCCCGTGTTATTGTAGTAGATCGTGAACGTCACGAGATCCCCCGCCTTCGCGTTCGATGGGCTCGCCGTCTTCACGACCGTGATGGTGGGTCGCGACACGGTGGCGTTCGCCCATCCGCGCGTCCGAGTCAGAGGTCGGGAGAGTTGATCGGTGTAATCCAGGGTGACCGTGTTCCGGAGCACTTGTCCGTCCGTCGTCGTCGCGCTGACTTGGACCGTGACCGTGAAGGAATGCGCCCCTGGCATGACGTTCGTGAAGGCCCAGCCGTACATCGGCCCGATGATGTAGCTGTACGGAACGCTGGAGGACGAGAAGACGACGCCGGAGGGCAGCGTGTCGTTGATCCAGGCGGTCTTCGCCATCCCGGTGTCGGTGTTGTTGTAATACAATGTGTAGGTGATCAATTCGCCCGGCG
Source organism: Methanobacteriota archaeon (assembly GCA_005878525.1). Taxonomy (GTDB): domain Archaea; phylum Thermoplasmatota; class Thermoplasmata; order RBG-16-68-12; family RBG-16-68-12; genus RBG-16-68-12. The sequence continues at coordinate 16,852 of VBMB01000139.1, read as the reverse complement.
CCGCGATGACCCGGTTCTGCGTTTTGATGATTGAGATGGTCGGTCGGTGGCGATCATTTCCGCGAGCCGGAGATGGGGCCAGCGAGACGTAGAAGTCGGCCGCGTCGTTGTTCGTGTCCATCGGCCGTCCGGTGATCGGATCTTTGAATCGCGCCCACGTCTGGCTGCTGCCAACATTCGGAGAGTACGTCGTCTGGTCGACGACCGTGGTCCCTTGGAGCAGCTGGAGCTGTACGTTCCCGTTCGGAAGCGAGTTCTTCGGTAGGACGACCGAAAGGTACTCGAGCCCAGATCCCCAGGCACCGAGGTTCTGCGTTGTGAATGTGAAGATGACCGTGACTTTGCCCCCCTTGTTCAGCGCGAGGTTCCAGCCGTTCAAGGAAATCGGAGTCGCGGTGGGGTTCGCCAGCTCCACCCATTCCGGGTTCGGCTGGGGCGAGACCTCGTTGATCACGGCGTTCGTTGCGGCCTGAGCGGCGATCGGGAATCGAGCGACGGCGGCGTCGGGCAAGGCGACATCGTACCCGAGGCGCCAGTCCGAGGCGAAGTAGACGACTTGGTATCCGGCGGCCAAGGCGAGCGCGCTTGAATTCACGGAGAATTCCATCCGGTGAGCGTCCAGGCCGACATCGATCGGTCGGACGAAGTTCCACGGGTTCGCGCGGGCCGGCACGAACGCGTACAGGCCGCTCGAGTTCACGGCTCCGTTCCGGCCAATCACCGCAATCGCATAATCGAATCCGTAGATTCGACCTTGGACATCGGACCACAGGCCGGTCGCGCTCGAGTTGTCCGCGTCGATGTAGGCGTACACCACGTCCACTCCTGCCTCGGGCGGCAACCCAATCGGGCAAATGTATCGGGTCACGCTCCGGCCCGCGTACGGGGGCGGATACCAGGAGGGGATCGTCGTGTTGAGCCAGCAGTCCGGTCCCGCCGGATAGTCCGGGATCCCGTCGCCGTCGACATCGCCGTTGGTCCGGTCGTCCGTGATGTTGTCGTTGTTGAAGTCGCGAGTCAGGTTCGGACCGAGGAGGTTTTCGACGGAGTCCGGAACAGTGTCGAGGTCCGTATCCACGGCAACCGGGTACGTCCGGCTGCGCGTCGTCGGAATGTCTTGCCCTCCGAGCAGGCGGCCGTCCACGCGGACGTATCCCGTGAAGTTCGTCCCGAGGTCGACCGCCGTCGCGACGAGGTCGACGTTCGCATCGTACTCGGGTGCGCCGGTCCGGTTCGTCACGTCTCCGAGGACGTCCTGGCCGTACGGGCGGCCCCGCCAGTCCCCGAAGGCGCCATCGACCCGGAGGTTCGTCGGCGCCGCCCCGAGGTAGACGCGCCCCGTCTCCGGCGGCCGGAAGCTCGCGGTCCCGTTCGAGACGATCCCGGCGACGGACAGCCCGAACGTGGAAGTCGGCGTGAGATTGGCCCACCGGGCTTGAATCCAGAGGACTTCGGGCGCCGCGACGACCTCGTTCATCGGGAGGCTCGCGGCTGCGCCGGTCATCGAGACGTTCGAAAGGAACGGATCCGCTGCATCGAGTGCACCGCTGCCATCGTCCCGGAAGAGGGAGAGGTCGACCGCATCGGTCGAGGTGCCAAGCCGAGTCACGTTCAGCGCGGCCAGGTGGGGCACCCCGCCCATCGGACTCATCGTGACCCGAAGGAACGTGACGCTCGGGCCAGCGACCACGTCGGGCGCCACGGTCTGCTGACCCAACACGACCGTCGGCCGGCTCGGCACCACGGAGCCATCCGCCGAGTCGCGGTCTCCGAGGTTGTCTGCGGCGTACACGAGGATTCGCGTCTTCGCGGGATCGGCGACGGTCGTGCGGAGTTCGAGTTGCTGGCCGCTCACCGCGGCGTCGGCGGAACCGCCCGACACGAACCGCCGCCAATCGTTGGACCGGGGCGTCCCGGTTTCGTTGAAGCGGAAGCTGTCGACGCCGTGCTGAAGGCCTTGATAGTCTCGCCATCCGTAGATTTCGACCATCGCGTCCGCACCGAGGTCGCCGATCGGATAGCCGGTGTTCCGGTTGTTATCCTCGTCCAGGAACACGAAGACGCTGTCCGTCTCGTTCGAACCGGACCCCTGGAACAGGAGGCCTTGCACCCGCGCGTTCACGAACAAGTTCTGATTCTGCGTCGCCACTTTCACGTCGAGCAGGTTTATGCCCGGGTTCTGGACTTGGTCCGTCGACGAGTCGGCGTACGCCGGGAACGGCGCCCAGTCGCTGAAGTCCCCGTCGATCCGGATGATGGAGGACGGGCCTCCGGGCGACGGCGAAAGCATGCTCGCGAGGATCGGGACGATGACCATGAGGGCTACGACGGCGGCAATCCCGACGACCGAGCGAGACCAGTGCGGCTGCGCCGGAATCCGCGGGGGCCCATAACGACCCCGGCGGCCGTTCGTGAATCCGTTTCCGTTGACGAGACCGTTAGTCGCGCCCTTGCCGAACGTGAGGCCGTTGACGGCTCCGGTCGTCAGGCCGTTCACACGGCCTTCCGCAAGGCCGTTGACTCGGCCGTTTGTCCGGCCATTCGTGCGGCCGTTCGTTCGACCCGAGCGGGTCCCATTCACGCGCCCATTCACGTGGCCGCTGCCGGCGGGACCGGAGGTCGCGAGGCCGCTGGACCGCAGGCCCGAGACGGCGGCTTGGAGGGAGCGGCCCTCGGCCCGCTCGAGCCGGTCCGCCCGTTCGAAACAAGTTCGGGCCTCGTCGGGACGGCCGAGTCGGTCGAGGATCTCACCTTTCGTCCGCCAGGCCACAATCAAGGAAGGGTCCGCGCGGAGCAGGGAGTCGTAGTGGCCGAGCGCCTCGACGAGACGCGTGTCGACGGCCTTCGGCGCCGCGGTTGCGGCCGGCTGCCGCCAGCGAGCGGGGAGAGCCGACGCATCGGCGGTGGAACGAAGGATGTTCTGGACCTCTAGCCGATACTCGTCGTCTTTCGCCGGGTTCAGGTCCGCGGCCTTCGAGAGAGAGTCCGCGGCTTCCGCGGAACGGCCCAGCTTCTCGAGGATCCTCGCCCGGTTCACCCAGGCCCGCTCCAACGTGGCGTCGGCCTCGATGAGACGGTCGTAGTGCTCGAGCTCTTCCTGGAGCCGGTCCGTCTCCGAGAGGGCCGGGACGGCCTGGGCCACCCGCTGCCAGCGCGTCAGGAAGTCTTTCACAACGCCTTTCGCGTTCGCGGTCGGAGCGGCCGGCTTGGCCGAGGTCACCGTCGTCCCGCAGATCGCGCATTCCGTTTCATCGGAGAAGAGATATCCGCCGCACCGCGCACAGAAGGGCGAGCTCTCGTCGAGGCTCGGCTGGAATCCGGGGAGCAGCGCGAATTCTTCGCGGGTGTATTGACGACCGCAGACGCCGCACTTCATCGCGTCGACGCCCATCCCCGCACCACATGTGAGACAAATCCGAGCGGGGGCGTCTTCCTCGGCGACGAAGTCTTCGATCTCTTCCGACAATCCCGAGTCGGCGGAGGCATCGAATTCCACGCCGCAGAATGGACACGAATTCGCGGCGGTCCCGACGAACGACCCGCATTCGGGGCAGAGGAAGAGCTCGCCCGACGCGTCCTGTCCGGACCCGTCCGAAAGAAGCCCGAGGAGCGTCTCGAGGTCCGCGGATGTCACGCCCGGGACCGCGGCCAGTTGCTCGCGGGTCGCGGCGCGTAGCTGCTCGAACGAGAGGAATCGCTCGGCGACGCGGCGGGCCTTCTCCTCGCCGAATCCCGGAAGTCCGATCAGCCACTCGAGATAGCTTTCGTCCATCGTCGAGCTGGGGTCCGTCTGCTACTTAAAGGGCCTTATAACGTCGATATCACGCCGTCTATTCAATCGGTTAACATGGCCACCTAGGCCGTCGTCTTCCACGCCGTCGCGTACGGGTCTACGGGAATCTCCAAGAGGACTCGCGTCGCGCCCGTACCGAACCGGACGAGCAACCTTGTTTCTTCCCGTCGTACGAGCTCGGGAGCGAGGCCCTCTTCCATGAGGCGGCGGAGGACGGCCTCCTCGAATGCGCGGGTACGACCACGATTTGCTTCTCGCTTGCGTGAAAGCAGGTCCGTCGAATACACGCGACGGAAGCGGCCGTCGTCGACGAGCCGTGCGAGACCGAATTCAGCGAGTTCCGAAGCAACCTTGCTCACCGACTGGCGGGTGAGTCCCACCCGCGATGCGATCTCCTGAAACGAGATGCCGGGAACGTCGAAGACGCTTGCCAGGACCGCTGCGCGACCCGTCGACGCGAGCGCCGCGAACATCGACACGTCCGCGGAATCGATGAGCCCTGCAGGAAAGAGGCTCACGCCCTCCGACTGGAGGTACCGGTTCTCCGTCAGGTCCCACGTGTGCCAACGCACCGTCGCCTGGGACATCTTCAGCTCTCGACTGATCTCGCCAATCCGCGCGCACGGTCGAAGGCACAGGTACCGGAAGACCTGACGCCGTCGCGCGTTCGCCAGGCTACGGCCCTCTCCTTCCAAGTCGATCTCGGCGCCTTCGCGGGACACGGCCCGTTGCAGGGCACGCCCCAGCCCGCGGGCCACCTCACGCCCCCTGGTACTCCTGGATGATCAGCTCGAGGACTTGCTCCGGCTTCAGGTTGCGGAAGTCCTCGTCCGTGAGCCCGTCGAGGGATTTCTCGAGTGCGTCCCGCACGTTCTTCGGCATCGAGTGCGTGAGCAGGAGCTGACGAAGCTGGGACGGAGCCTTCGCCGAGACCGCCTTTCGGCCGTCGACCCCTTCGATCACAATCCCGAGGCCGCGGACAATCTGGAAGGCGTGCGCCGACGGACTGTGGCGGCTGTTTCTGCATTTGACGATGTTCAGGAGCCGCGACGGGCTCGCGTGGTCGCTGTTGAACTTCAAGTGGACGACGCAGTCCGCCAGGTACATCGGGATCACGGTCTCCGGACCCGCGAGATCCCCGGGGCCATGTTCCTCGAGCGTACAGAGAACCGTCCCGACCTTCCGGGTCTGTTTGAACATGTAGCCGATCAAGTCCCGTTGCTCGTACAGATCCTTCGTGGACCAGAGGACCGGTGTGAGCGGGTCGACGACGATCCGAGCGTTGCTCCCCTTCCAGTCCGCCACGAACGCCGGCAATTCTTTCCGGATGAAGTTCGAAAACTCTCGGCCGGACGCATCGATGAAGACGAGGAGCTCGTTGTCGAGATAGTCGAGGATGTCGGACCATCCCATCTCGACCGCCTCGCGGATAATCTGTTCTTTGTTCTCGTCGAGCGAGACGAAGACGCCTTCCTGGCCGTCCTGCAAGCCGCGGCGGATGAACTGTGTGGCGAGGGTCGTCTTGCCCGCACCGGATCGGCCGATCACGACGGTCGTGCTGTTCTCGTTGACACCGCCGTCCAACAGCGGGTTGAGTCCGTAGATTCCGCTACGAATCTTTCGCACGTGATTTCATCCTGACGGGAGCCCGATAAACGTGCCGACCTGAGAATCAGGCCCGAAATCGAATCGCCTAAGCGAGCTCGGGTTGCAGACGGTTGACGAACTCGTCGACCATCTTTCGGTCGATCCCGTAGCCGAGGATTCCGTCGAGGCGGTCGACGAGCTTGCCCCCCCGGAACAGCGCGAGGGTCGGGACGACCTCGACCGCGTAATCTTCCCACAGCGGATTCTCCTCGTCGTCGAGATACACGGCCGCGAAGTGCCAGGGGCGCGATGCGGCGAGCTTCTCGAACTCCTGTTTGAAACGGCGGCAGAACGGACACCAGGTCGCCCAAAACATGACGACGGTCGGGTCCTTCGCCTGTACGACCGACTCCTGGAACGCGTCCGGACTTTTGACCTGCAACATCGCCGACGCGTTCACGACATCCGAGGGCGATAAAGCTTCACACGTGAAGATTTGCGTATCTGCGTAAGATGCCACACAAAGGCATATACGAGGTACGCCGGATACGGCCCGCCGCTCTCGTTCTCGAAGGGATGGAATGGGTACGCCTGTCGTTTCAGAAGAGATCCGCGCCTACTTCGCCGGCCTTCTGAAGCAAGTCCAAGCCACCTACGCAATCGCCCGGGCCGCGCGCACACGGGGTTTCGATCCGGAATTGGACGTCGAAATCCCGCTGACGGACGACCTCGCGTCCCGGGTGGAACGGCTCCTCGAGAACTACGAGGTCGAGGGCGTGGCGCGTCGGATCCGCGAGCTCGCGAAGACCCACGATCGCGAGGAGCTTGCGATTCTCGTGGCGAAGGAGATGGCGGTGCGACCCGCGACGAGTAAGGAGAAAGCGGTCGAGCGGGCCGTGCGGGTGGGCCTCGCCATCTTGACCGAAGGGATTCTGGTCGCGCCGCTCGAAGGACTCGCCGGGGTGAAGATCAAGCGGAACCGCGACGGCTCGTCGTACGTCGACCTCTCCTACGCAGGTCCGATCCGCTCGGCCGGCGGGACCGGACAGGCCCTAAGCGTCCTGATCGCGGACATCGTGCGGCGGGAGCTCGGCCTTGGACGGTACGTTCCGACACGAGAAGAGGTCGAGCGATTCAAGGAGGAAATCCCGCTGTACCGCCAGGCCCAACATCTCCAATACACGCCCTCCGACGAGGAAATCTCGCTGATCGTGTCAAATTGTCCCGTCGCGATCGACGGAGAAGGAACCGAGGATGCGGAGATCAGCGGGCATCGCGACCTCCCGCGGGTCGAGACGAACCGGATCCGCGGCGGCGCGTGCCTCGTCATTGCGGACGGCATGTGCCTGAAAGCGCCGAAGATCCAGAAGCATGTGAAGAAACTCCACATAGACGGCTGGGAGTTCATCGACGAATACCTCGCCCGGAAAGAATCGCGGCCCGAGGACATGAAAGACGAATTGGGTGTCGAGCCGAGCGAGGTGTTCATTCAGAACATCGTCGCGGGTCGGCCGGTCCTGTGCCATCCGAGTCGGCCCGGCGGCCTTCGCCTCCGATACGGTCGGACCCGCGCGACCGGACTCGCCGCGCTCGCTCTGCATCCGGCAACGATGCACATCCTGGACGACTTCATCGCGGTCGGCACACAGATCAAGACGGAACGTCCGGGGAAGGCAGGAGCCGTCACGCCGTGCGACCGGATCGAGGGACCGCTGGTCGTCCTCGATTCGGGAGATTTCGTCGAGGTCACCGACGCCGAAACCGCGAAACGTCTCACGCCCCGGGTTCGGGTCATCGCGGACCTGGGAGAGATCCTCGTTCCGTTCGGAGAGTTCCTCGAGAACAACCACGTGCTGATGCCGGGCGCGTTCTCCCTCGAGTGGTACGGCGCGCTCCTCCGCGCGAAGCTCGGCCCCCTGCCGGACGGATGGGAGGACGTTGACGGCCCTCAAGCGGTCGCCTGGTCGCGGGACCTCGGCATTCCCCTCCACCCGCGGCACAACCTGTTCTTCCACGATTTCACCGTGGAGGAATTGACCCGCGTCCGCGAACTCATCGCGGCGCAGGGACGGATCGAGGACGGGCACCTCGTCGTGCCGGGTGACGAGGAGCCGCGGGAGTGGCTCGTGCGGCTCGGGGCGACCTACCGGGTCCAAGGCGATCACGTCGTCGTGGACCGGCACACCGCGGCCCTCCTCGCGGCGCTGGGCATCGAGTCTGGACCGCCGATGCGGCTCGCCCCCGCTCCGGCGAACACGGATCCCCTGACGTTTGTGTCGGAGCTTGCCGGCTTCCCCGTGAAGGCCCGCGGCCCGACTCGAATCGGCGCCCGCATGGCTCGCCCGGAGAAATCGGCTCCCCGAAAGATGCAGCCCGCGCCCCACTCGCTCTTCCCGATCGGCCACGAGGGAGGCGCCCAGCGTCTCCTGCTCGAGGCGGCCTCGAAAGAAACAATCGAAGTCGAGGTCGGCCTGCGGATCTGCTCTTCGTGCGGGAAGCGGTGGTTCCTCCCCAAGTGCTCGTGCGGGGGACACACGGTGTCCCGAAACGGGCCGACGCGGCAGCGCATCCCCCTGGCCGACGTCCTCCGGACCGCGCTCGACCGAACGGGCGAGTCGAAGCCGGCGGACATCAAAGCCGTCCAGGGAATGATCTCGAGAACGAAGACCCCGGAGCCGATCGAGAAAGGCGTCCTCCGCGCGAAGCACGACGTCTACGTGTTCAAGGACGGCACCACGCGGTTCGACATGACGAACCTGCCCTTGACGCACTTCACGCCGGAGGAAGTAGGAATCTCCGTCGAGACCGCCCGACGCCTTGGGTATGCGCGGGACCGAAGCGGCCGTCCCTTGGAGCGGGAGGACCAGACCGTCGAGCTCCGGCCGCAGGACATCGTGGTCGCACGGTCGTGCGGCGAGTACCTGGTCCGCGTGGCGGGTTTCATCGACGACCTCCTGGAGCGGCTCTACGGGCTCGGCCGGTTCTACGAGGCGAAGTCGCCCGAGGACCTGCTGGGCCACCTCGTCGTGACGCTCGCGCCGCACACCAGCGGAGGCGTCCTCGCGCGCATCGTCGGGTTCACCGACGCGAACGCGTGCTTCGCCCATCCGTACCTGATCGCGGCCCGCCGACGCAACTGCGACGGCGACGAGGACTCGGTCATCCTGCTCTTGGACTGCTTGGTCAACTTCTCGCGGGCCTTCCTCCCGGACAAACGCGGAGGGCTCATGGACGCGCCGCTCGTCCTCACCACGCGCATCGACCCGAACGAGATCGACAAGGAGGCCCACAACCTCGACGTTATGCCGGCGTACCCGACGTCCCTCTACGAGGCCGCGGAGCGATTCGCGCACCCAAAAGAGATCGAGCCGCAGATCGACACGGTGAGCAAGCGGATCGGGAGCGTCTTGCAGTATGAAGGGTTCATGTATACCCACGAGACGTCCGATGTCGCGCAAGGTCCGCTCGCGTCGGCGTACGGAGAGGGCTCGATGGCCGAGAAGATCGACAAGCAGCTCGAGCTCGCCCTGCGCATCCGGGCGGTCGACCCGAACGATGTCGTCGCGCGGATCGTCGTCCATCACTTCTTGCCCGACCTAATCGGAAATCTGAAGGCGTTCTCGAGCCAACAGGTCCGCTGCACGAAGTGCGGGGAGAAGTACCGCCGGATCCCGCTCCGTGGGAAGTGCCTCGCCTGCGGCGGGAACCTCACGCTGACGGTCCACGAGAGCTCCGTGAAGAAGTACCTCGAGATCTCAAAGCGGATCAGTCAGCAGTTCGAGGTGTCGAACTATCTCCGCCAGCGGATCGACCTGATCGAGGACGCAATCACGTCGTTGTTCACGAACGACAAGACGCAGGATCTGAAGCTCGACGATTTCTTCTAGGCGGCCGCGACCCGGGCGTGCTCCGATCGGAGTTTCAGCGCGGCGGCTGCGACGAGGAACGCGCCGATCCCGAACGTGCCCAGGACCAGGAGCGGGAAGTTCACGATCATCAAGCGTGCGAGGTCCGTCGGCACGAGACCCGAGGTCAGGCCGATCCGTTCCGGGCCGTACACGAAGGCCCCCAACAGGACTAAGCCGAGGACCATGAACACGATGCCCACCTTCGCGGCCCCAGGAGTCCGGAGGGTGTAGCCGCACGTCGGGCACACCCATACCGCATCCTCGGGTAGCTCTGCGTAACACTCGGGGCAGCGGCGCGCCATCGCGCGGGACAGAAACGCCGCGGAGAAATAGTTTGCGCCAATGTTTGCCGGACGCGCGACGAACCGCGGATAACCATTTAGTAGCGGGGGCCGGTTCGCGAGCGAATGAGGAAGTCGAGCGCCGTCGCCCTGGCCGCGGTCGTGCTCGTCTCGATCGCGGTTCGGCTCTCGCCCCTTTGGTCGTTCCTCTACTGGGGCTCCGACACGGGCGAGTACTTTTCGATCTTGCGAGCGCTCGTCCGAAACGGTCATCTCTCGACGACGTACTACGGATGGGGCGTCACCTATCCGTATTTCCCGGGCATGTTCTTCGCCCAGGGGGGATTCGTTGACCTCGGCGGCCTCGACGTGCCGACGACGATCAACCTGCTCGTCCCCATCCTCGGTGCCCTGGCAGTCCTGCCGATGTTCCTGGTCGCTCACCGGATGACCGGCGACGACCGTTTCGCCCTGTTCGCGGCCTCGTTCCCGGCCGGTGCCATTCCGGTGGCATACACGGCGGCGCACACGGCGCCTGCAACCGTCGGGGAGCTCCTCGCCCTCGCGGGGCTCCTATGCTTCGTGCGGCTTCGAACGGACGGTCGGGCAATGGTGCCGCTTCTCCTCGTGACCGCGACGCTCATCGCGACGCATCACCTGTCCCTATACTTCTTCCTCATCATGGTCTTCGGGGCGATCGTCCTCGAGGGCCTCGCCCGTCCGTGGCGATGGACCGCGGGTGCGAAACGCGAGGTGATGTTCGCGAGCGCCCTCCTCGGCGGCACGTTTGTGTACTGGCTCGGGTACGCGACGACGTTTCGAGAATCGATCCTGCCGGACGTGAACATCCAGCCTTGGTGGGCCTTGCTCGCCTTGTTTCCTGCGGGCCTCATTCTCCTCGGAGGGATCATCTTCGCACGCAGCCGCGTTGCCTGGAGGTATCGGACGACCTATCCGGCGCTCCGCCGCCCCGCGACCGCGTACCTGGCGGCCGTGGGAACCATCTTCGTGATCGGCGTGGTCTCGGTCGTCATCGGGGTCCCGGGAACGACGTTTCGGGTCCCCGCGACCGGGCTACTCTACTTCGTCCCGCTCGTCCTCCTGTTGTCGTTCGCGGCGTCGGGCCGCCGTTTCGTCGATTTCCTCGCGGACGGGCTTGCGGTGAACGGCTGGTTCGTCGCCCTCCTCGCTTCCGCCGTTGTGGGAATCGCCGTGGCCCCGCGCGTCCTGATTCCGTACCGACACGCGGAATACCTGATGATCCCTCTCGCAATCTTCGCGGGGATGGGGTTCTTCCGACTCTTGGACCTCGCGGGCCTTCGCGGTGGGAAGCGGACCTTCGCCCTCGGCCTCTGCGGCGTCCTCCTCGCCGCTAACGCGGTCGCCGGCATCCCGCCCCCCTCCACGCTCGCGGGCTGGAGGGAAGGGACGATCCCCGCGGCGTTGGACCCTGCGTATTGGGCGAGGGACCATGCGAGCGGACTTGTCGTGTCGGACCACCAGGGGTCCACGACGGTCTTCGGATTCGGTGGCGTCAATGCGACGTGGGACCGGACACGGGATCCATTCTTGCCGGAATTCGCGAACGTCCCGTGTGCAGGCCTCTCGGACATCGTTTCGCCATCCGGGGTGAAAAACGGGACGTATGTTTGGATCGACCGAGACATGGAAGCGGGCGTACGGCTCACGCCCTGGGAAACGGCCGCCCCGATGGATCCCGCCGTGATCGCAAAGTTCGACGAGGCGCCGTTCATCAAGGTCTTCGACAACGGGTACGCGCGGCTCTATTGGATCGGGTGGGGCAGCGCGCCGACGTGTTGAGCCGCACGCATTTATGGCCGGCGATCGCATCCCGCCGGTCCATGCGGATCGCGGTCCTCCACGACCACATGAGCTTCATCGGCGGGGGCGAGCGGGTGGTGCTGACCCTGGCGTCGGCCTTCGACGCGGATCTCTACGTAACGGATCTCGATCCAAGCCTCCCCCCGCGAGCCGGCATGCCCGCCGTCCGGGCGACCGAAATCGCGCGCGTGTCCCAGAAGGCACCGATGCGACAGAACGCGCAAGCGCGCGCCTTCCGCGACGCCTCGATCCCCGACCATGACGTCTACGTCCTTTCGGGGAATTGGGCCGTCTTTGCGGCACCTCGACTCCGGCCGAACCTGTGGTATTGCCACACGCCTGTCCGAGTGTTTTACGACTTGCGCGACCCCGTTCTCAAGTCGCTCTCGCCCGTCCGGCGCGCGGCCGCCCGCCGATGGATCGAACGGCGACGGCCGGAGTACGAAGCCGCCGTCGAGGGGGTCGACACAATCGTCGCCAACAGCCGAAATGTGTCGGGCCGAATCCGACGGTTCCTCGGGCGAACGTCCGAGGTCGTCTATCCGCCCGTCGACACGGCACGCTACCGATTCGACCGCGTCGGCGACTTCTGGTTGTCCGTGAACCGGCTCTCTCATGAGAAGCGCATCGACCTCCAGCTGGAGGTGTTCCGTCGGCTCCCCCGCGAGCGGTTGGTGGTCGCGGGGGGTCCACAGATGGGCGTGCGCATGGAACGGTTCGTCCGATCCCTCGACCCGCCGCGGAACGTGGAATTCCTCGGAGAAGTCGATGACTCGAAGCTGCGCGACCTGTACGCCACGTGCCGCGGACTCATCGCGACGTCCCAAGACGAAGACTTTGGGCTCGGACCTGTGGAGGCGATGGCGTCCGGGAAGGCGGTCGTCGCGGTCGATGAAGGCGGATACCGGGAGAGCGTGGTCCATCGAAAGACAGGATGGTTGCGGCCCGCAACCCCCGAACGCCTGGCGGCCTGCGTGGCGGAAGCGACACCGGACGCCCTCGCGGCAATGCGGGGAGCCTGCGAGGCGAGGGCGCGCCAGTTCGATGTCCGCGTATTCGTCGACCGCATGCGCGAGTTGCTCGAACCCGTGGCTGGAAAGGCGCGCGCCCGCTGATCCGCTTCGGCTAGTCCGTCGCCGGCTTCGTGCACCGCATCACGATTTCCTCGCCGGCGTAGGGATGCACGCGGACCAGGAGGTTTTCGGTCACCCGAAACAGTCGGTCGAAGACAGACGCTTGGATCATCGGATCATCGAAGCGATACCGGCCGGTCTTGTGGATCGACACGCTTGCGTCGAAGAAAAGATGGAGCCGACCGGTCGTACGAACGTCTACGACCTGAAGGCGAGCGCGCTCCGCGCACGCGACGAGATTCCTTGGACGGAAAATATGGAGATGGCGGGGCGGTTCGAGCGGGTACCATGACGGGCCGAACATCGCATGCCCCCAGCTCCCCGCATTCGGCGTGAAGACGTACAGGATCCCATTCGGTTTCAGCGCGCGACGGGCGACGGAGAGGAACGTGACCGGCTCGAGGACGTGCTCGATGACGTGGCTCGTCGTGATGACATCGAACGCGTTGGGGGCCAGAGACGCGGCCTCGATCGGGCTCTGGATGATGTCGAGGCCGCGCGCGCGGGCGAAGGCCGCGGCTTTCGGATCGGGCTCGAGACCTTGCACCGTCCAGCCCAAGTCTCGCATGATTCTCAGGAAGTAACCGTCCCCGCATCCGATATCGAGGAGGCGACCGCGAGGCGGACCCGTCACGGAATGGACGATCTCTTCGCACTCCTCCCATACCGGCGGGACGAACCGCAACGCCTGGCCGAGGAACCGCTCCGTCGAATCGTGCGCGAGTCCCCGGTAGCCGTACGCTTCGAGCACGCCCCTCCGGCACCGAGGCCAGAACCCGTCTCCCTGGAGGGGTGACCCGCGCTCCACGCCGTGCGTGTAATACGACGCGTACAGCCGCCCGATCTCCTCGGCGACGGGGCACGGATCCAACCACAGGTGGCCGCATGCGACACACTCGCGAAACGACCAGGTGCCCGGCGCGCTCCAGGACCGATCTCGAAGCTGGCTGTATCGGACCCGACCGGAGGCCCCGCACAGGGGACACGCCGCCGCCTCCACAACGCGGATGCCGCCGTTGTCCACGACCGGCGAATTCACGACCTTGGTCTCCGAAGGCCCGTTGATCCTACTACGGCCGTCCCCTCTTCCGGGGATTCCGCCGGATGCAAAAAAGATATCGTGCATGAGGAGACGATTGGCCCTTCTCGGATCCACATCACCTTCTAATCGTCAGGGCGCGTACCGCGGCGGCATGGCGGGCCGCTGCCACGTCGTCGTCCTGAATTGGAACGGACGCGACTCTATCCGGCCGTGCCTCCAGTCGGTCCTGCACCAAACGTACCCCTCATATCGGGTCGTCGTCGTCGACAACGCGAGCACGGACGGTTCGCGCGACGTCGTTCGGGACGAGTTTCCGGAGGTCATCTTCGTCCCCCTTCCGGAGAACCTCCACTTCGCCCGCGGCACGAACGCCGGGCTGCGCGAAGCGCTCCGAGATCCGGAGTGCGGGTTCATCGCGACGCTGAACAACGACACGCGCGTCGATCCGGAGTGGCTCGCGGAACTTGTCCGGATGGCGGGCCCCCGTGTCGGCATGGTCGCATCGAAGATGGTGTTCTTCGACCGCCCGAACGTCTTGAACTCGACCGGGGTATGCATCGGTCCCGACGGGAGCGCCATGGACCGCGGTTGGAATTCCGTCGATGAGGGTCAGTTCGATCAGGCGTTGGACGTGTTCGGGCCCTCTGCGGGAGCCGCGCTGTACCGGAGGGACGTCTTGGAGTCCGTCGGCCTGCTCGACGAGGACTTCCTCGCCTATTACGAGGACTTGGACCTCGCCTGGAGGACCCGCCTGGCCGGCTGGGAGGCGCGCTTCGCCCCGCGGGCGATCGTACACCACAAATACTCGGCCTCCTACGGATCGGGGAATCCGATGAAGACGTACCTCTGCGAACGGAATCGCGTGTGGAACCTCGTCCAGAACTATCCATGGCGGTACGTGACGACGGGAATCCCCTGGAATTTGGTCCGCGTTATGGCGGGCCCCCTGCCCTGGAACGGCTCGCAAGTGACCGCGGGAAGGCCGACCCGAGGCCGATTCGGCAAGACGGCGGCCGCAATGGCTCGAGGCCGCCTCGATGCGTACGCCGGACTGCCGCGCGCCCTCGCGAAGCGACGGGGACGGGAAGCGACGAGCCGCGTGGATGTCCAGACGATCGGGCGCTGGATTCGCACCTACCGTGTTTCGATGAAAGATGCGGTCCTCGCGTGATTCCGCGTTCCGGCGGGGTCGCCCCCGGAGGCCCCACAGCCCCTCCCATCTGGCTCCCGCAACGAAGGATTCATCTCGCGACGGAAGTTTGTCCGCGACAATGAGGTCGAAGCGGTCGTGAAGCTCGCAGTCCTGCACGATTTCCTCGAGACGATCGGAGGCGGGGAACGTGTCGCCTTGACCCTGGCGAAACACCTCGGCGCGGACCTCATCACCACGGACTTCGATCCCGCGATCCTCCGGCGACTCGACATGGCCGGCGTCAACGTCATCTCCCTCGGTCCTCTCGTGCGACGGCCACCCTTCAAGCAAGTCGATGCGAGCTGGAAGTTCGCACGTGCTCGCTTGGACGATTATGACTTCCACTTCCTCGTCGGGAACTGGGCGCACTACGCCGCCAAGCGCCATCATCCGAACGTGTACTATTGCCTCACGCCCACCCGCGCGTTCTTCGATCAGAGACAGGCGATGCTTTCCCGGTTCTCGTGGACGGGCCGTTTGGTGGCTCGGGCGTGGATCGGGGTGCAGAGCCGACTGGAGCGTCAATCGATTCGGCATTGCGACGATGTCATCGCGATTAGCGAAACCGTGCGCGCTCGCATCCGCCGCTTTTACGGGCGCGACGCGAAGGTGATCCATCCGCCCGTCGCAACGCGCCGATTCCGGTTCAAGGAACTCGGCGACTTCTGGCTCGCAGTGAGCCGCTTGTACCCGGAGAAGAGAATCGAACTCCAGCTCGAGGTCTTCCGTCGGCTTCCCGCCGAACGACTCGTCCTGGTGGGCGGGCACGCCCCGGGGGATATGGCAGAGCGATACGTTGCCCGCCTCAAACCGCCGCCGAACGTGACTTTGCTCGGAGAGATTCCGGACGAACGCCTCGCAGACTTGTATGCCCGTTGCCGGGGGTTCTTGACGACCGCGGTCGACGAGGACTTCGGGATCACGCCGGTCGAAGCGATGGCGGCGGGGAAATGCGTCCTCGCAACCGACGAGGGCGGGTATCGAGAGACGGTCGTCGACGGGAAGACCGGCTTCCTGTTGCCGCCGGATCCCGACCGGTTTGCGGCGAAGATCCGTGAACTGGATGACTCAACCCTGCGCGCGATGAAGAACGATTGCGCGGCGAGGGCGAGCGAGTTCGACGAATCCGACTTCATCAAAAAGATGCGGGCCCTGTCCGGATAGTCGATACCGTTAAAGGACCGCGAACGGGTTCCTGCGGCGATGACGAAATCCGCCCTGGTGACGGGCGCCACGGGCCAAGACGGCTCGTTCCTGATGGAACTTCTCTTGAAGAAAGGGTACGAGGTACATGGACTCGTCCGCCGCTTGAGCATCCCCAACATCGGCAACATCCAGCACCTCGTGGACCGTGTGGCCCTCTTGGACGGCGACCTGATTGACCAGTCCTCATTGAACGCCGCCGTGAAGGAATCCGAGCCCGACGAAGTGTACAATCTCGCCGCCCAATCATTCGTCGGAACGTCGTTCGTGCAACCCGTGCTCACGGGCGAGATCACCGGCCTCGGCGCGGTGCGCGTCCTGGAGGCGATCCGTGCCTATGCGCCCGACGCACGGGTGTATCAGGCCTCGTCCAGCGAGATGTTCGGAAAGGTCGATCGGGAGCCGCAGGACGAGAGCACGCCGTTCCATCCCCGGAGTCCGTACGGCGTCGCCAAGGTCTACGCGTACTGGGCCTGTGTGAACTACCGGGAGGCCCACGGCCTGTCCGTTTCCAACGGCATCCTGTTCAATCACGAATCCGAGAGACGCGGTCTCGAATTCTTGACACGCAAGGTGAGCAACGGCGTGGCGAAAATCCATCACGGCCTCGCGAAAACGATCACCCTCGGGAACCTGGATGCGAGGCGCGACTGGGGGTACGCGCCGGAGTTCGTCGACCTGATGTGGCGGATCCTCCAGCACCGGCAACCGGATGACTTCGTCGGATCGACGGGCGAGGCCCATTCCGTTCGCGAGTTCGTGGAGGAGGCGTTCCGCGTCGCCGGCATCTCGGATTGGGAGGCGCACGTGAAGATTGACGAGAAGCACTTCCGGCCCTCGGAGATTTACAACCTCCGCGGGGATGCGCGGA
>VBMB01000099.1 GCA_005878525.1 Methanobacteriota archaeon | reverse complement strand
CGACTTGAGGCCTCGCTCGAAATGTTAACCTTGTTTAAGGTTGCATTGTCGTGAGGAGACGATTGCCGTGCCGCCGGTCAAATTCGACGATCCAGGATGTGGACGCTCGTCTCGAATCCCATTTTCTTCCAGAAGCATAGGCCCATCTCGTTCCGCGCGTGCGTGTACAGATCCACCTTTTCGACACGACGCGACCGGAACCATGCGACGGCTTCTTGCACAAGCGATTCTCCGACTCCCCGATTCCGGCGGGCCGGATCGACAAACAAGTCGTAGATGTGTCCGTACGATCGATGCTCGAAGACCCTCGGCCGCGCGAGGATCGCTCCCAAGAGGAAGCCGACCGCCGCCCGGTCGAGCTCGGCGACGAGGCAGAGGCGGTCCCAATGCCCGATGTGGCCGCGTGTGAAGCGGCGCCAGTCTACTTTCCATCCGGAGGCGAGTGATACTCCGCCCCGCCAAGGTCGGCGTGGTAGTTCTCGAGCTTCTCCCACATCTGCGCGAGGGCATCGAGATCCGCGACGCGGGCGACTCGGATGCGAGGCTCCCCGGACCCGATACGTTCCACCTGCCCTTCCGGCCCAACGTCACCGGCCGCGATCCCGAACGTCACTTCCCTTGGAAGGCCGGCTTTCGTTTCTCGAGGAACGCGCGGAAGCCCTCCTTCGCATCGGCCATCGCGAAGAGGCGATTCTGCAATTCGCGTTCGAGGGCGAAGCCTTCGTACATCGGCATCTCGAGTCCTTCCGTGACCGACCGCTTGATGAAACCGACCGCACGAGCGGCGTGCTGCGGATATGTCAAGCCTTTCGCAAAGGCCATCGTCTCGTCCCAGAACTTCGCCCGAGGGAAGACGCGGTTGAACAGGCCCCACTCGAGCGCTTCCTTCGGGGTGATCATGCGCCCTGTCGCCATCAGGTCGATCGCGCGGCTCTTCCCGACGAGCCGCGGCAGCCGCTGCGTACCGCCGGTCCCGGGGAGTACGCCCAACGTGACCTCCGGCAAACCGACTCGCCACGCCCCGTCGGAGGCGACGCGAAGGTCCGTCGCCATGGCGATCTCGAGTCCGCCTCCCACGCAATGCCCGTCGATCGCCGCGATGAAGAGCTTCGGCGTGCTCTCCATTTTGTTCAGAATCTCCTGGCAGTTCAGGCAGAACATGGCTTTGTAGTCCGGCGTCGACGACGCGAGCAAGTTGATATCCGCGCCGGCGGACCAGACGCCGTCGAGCTTCGAGGCGATGACGCACACATCGACGTCGTCGTCGAATCGCACGTCATCGATCATTGTGTTCAGGTCGCGCATCAAGTCGGCGTCGTAGGTGTTTGCCTTCGGCTTGTTCAGCCATGCAATCGCGACGCGGTCTTTCTTCTCCAACGAAATGTACGTGAGGTCCATCGTTCTGCCTCAGTCCAATTGATGGACCATCGGTTATTAAATGCTAGGGCTTCGCTGGCGGCAGTGTCTAGTCGGCGCCGCTTGGCTCCGGCGTCCCCCACTTCTCGTCGAAGAGGAAGTCCGACTTGACGAATTCCCAATGCCGGCTCGTCATGTACCGCGTCGGGAGCACCCCGCGCAGATAGTCGACGTAGGCGTCACGCTCGATTGGCTTGCCCCGATCCGTCAGGATGTTTCCGTGGACGTCGTACGGAAGGTAGACGTACCCCACCCCGGCCGCGTCCGAACCGGTGTTGCGGTAGTCGCCGAACTCCGCGAGCCCGCGGATTCGGAAGAACCGTCGATCCGGCAAGAAGAGGAGATCGTCCTTCGTGAGTCCGTGCACCGTCTCCCCGTTCTGGATGATCCTTCGCAAGGCCGCGTCGGCCTCTTCCCGCGAGCATCGTACTTTCGCTTGGATGATGGCGAGGTTCGCGTCCTTCACTTTTCCGAGGACCTCCTCGATGTAGATGACCTGCGCCTCCCGGTTCTTCAGCGTCTTGAACACGCCCTTGACGAGGTCACCGCCGAGCTCCGACCCGAACATCTCGAGGCCGCGCGGATACCACATGTTCAGCGTCTTCTGGAGGTCCTCGATCCCGAAGTTCCCGCCGTCCAGGATGCCCGCGACCGCGATCGCCTTCATGAGGGTCTCCCCGGCGGCGAGGTGGTACGACTCCTCCAAGAACCGCATCCAGGGCATCGAGAGCGCCATCGGCCCGTAGAGGAAGTGGTGCTGCATCTCGAGTTGGAACTTCCCGACGCGGTCGATGAACGACATGAACGTCGCGGAGTCCATCAGGCTCTTGAACTCGATGTTGAACGCATCGAGGACGTGCTCGCCCGGCTTCATCGCGAAAAGCTCCTCCATCGTCTCGGTCGCCCAGTGCCGTCCCCACCGGGCCTTGTCGAACGTCGCGTCGAGCGTCAGGACGCCCGCCATCTGCATGTGATGCCGCAGCTCTTCGACACAGACGCGTTTCTTCGAGAACGAGATTGATTCGAGCCGGTCGCCGTCCGGGTCCGTTCGATGGATTCCCTCGACGATTTCCTTGTCGAGCCCCGTCAACGAACCGCCGTCGAGTTGCTCGTAGACCATCCGGTGCTGCTGGATGGAGCCCAGCTCGGTCGAGGCCTGCGCGCGGATGATCTTGAGGGCCGTCATGAACTGCGCATCGGGCATCTTGTCCGCGGTCCAGAGGCGGTTCGTCAGATTGCCCGTCGCAGCCGTCGCGCCGACAACCTTCTGCGCGAAGCCCGCGAATCCGTCCGGCTTGGCCATGATGACGCTCAGGCGAGGCATCGGCGTCTCCGGATAATGCCGGGACCAGTTCGGCGCGTCGAAGACCTCGGGCATCTCCGGGAAGTAGCGTTCCTGCCAGAGCTTCCCTTCGTCCGCCCACTTCTTCGGGAGCGCCTCGATTCGGAACTGGTCCAGGAAGGGCATGGTGTCCGGTTCGATGCACGTAGTGAGGGATGAACCTTTCTCGGTCGCGCGGTCCGTGCGTCTTCAGCGGCGCTGGAGGACGGCCACATAACTCGCAGCGTCGTCTCGCGGCTCGTAGATGACTCGGACCAAGTCCCAGCCCGTTGAGTGCGCGAGCTCCGCCAGGTCATCCGGCGAAAGCAGCAAAAGGTCGAACCAGTCACCCACGCGGCCCTTGTAATGGCCCCGCAAGGAGAGCAGTCCCGGTGGTCGGCCTCGTGCGATATTGCGTTTCACGTAGCTTAGGTGGTACGGCATCCAGGTGCCGGGGATCCGCGTGCTTCCGATGATCCGGCCACGCGACTTCGAAATCTCACGGGCGTCGCGGAGGAATCGACGCATCCGGGGGAGGTCTCCCGCGAGCCCGAGGTTGTTGCCCATCAGAATCAGCGTATCGAACGTCCCCAGGCCTCGCGGCAGGCGCTGGACGCTGGCCTGATAGACCTCCAGGACGCCGCGGACGCGGGCCAGAGCGACCTGGGTCGGCGAAGCATCGATGCCCACCACGCGGTGTCCTTTCCTCTGGAGGTAGACGGCGTGACGACCCGGGCCACAGCCGATATCGAGGACGCGACCGCGGACTTCCTTCATCGCCGCGCGCTCGATCTTCGACCACTTCGCGGGAGAGGTGAAGTACGCCTCGACGAGCGAGCGGCTGCGGTATCCGTCATCTCGCTCGAATTCGAAGACGACTTTCTTGCCGAGCCAATGGTCGAGCATCGCCTGCGCGTAGAGATCGAACGAGGAGACCGTTTGACGTTTCCGCGGCGGGCGGCGGGAAGGCATGACCCGAGCGGCATGTGCCGCGGTCGTCTTGAGATTTGCCTCTCCACGGGGTAGCTACAAGATAATCGCGTTGAAGCAAAGCTTATCCTTCGGAGATGCGTAAGCCACTGGGGGTCCGGAGATGGCTCGTGCCCGGAGGGAATCGAAGTTCGAGGTGTTTGGTCAGGAGATGCTCGAGAAGGTCGTGGCGAAGAGCGGGAGCTCCGGCCGCGTGTACCTCCCACCCGACTGGATCGGCAAGCGCGTGAAGGTCATCCGCGTCGAGTGAGGCGCGTTCGATGCCGGGGCGTTTCGGTCCGACGGATTTCGCCGCCTGCGCGCGGTGCGGCAGCGGCCAGGTGCACCCGAAGCTGCTCGTGATGGGCCCGATCGCGGGCGTCGACAGCGACAGTCGCTCGTACGTCTGCCATGCGTGCGGGTACGAAGGGCTCCCAATTTTCTTCGACACGGAGGCGGGTCGTGCCCAGTTCGAACGCGAGAAGAAAGGGATTTGGGAAGCCGAGCCGGCGACGAAGAAAGGCCCAGTGTCGATCCCGATCCTCCCGATTCAAACGGACCCGCTGGTCGACATCAAAGTCCTCGATCTCCTCCCGTGGCGCGTCGTGGCCGTGACCGGGGTCCGGTGGGACGCGGGCGGACTCACTCCAACCGGATACCGCGTCTCGTTCCAGGAATACTGGGATGCGATTGGTGGGCCCCGCTACAACGCGTCCCGCATCTACATGCTCGACCTCGCGGGCATCAACCGGGCGAACCCGAACTTCGAGGTCACTCGGCACCTCGGGAAGCGCTGCGACGTCTGGCTCGACTCCGGGGGCCGGGAACCGGAGGAGGTCATGGACGGGTACATGCTCGACGTGGAGCGCGTGGTCGCGGGCTCGAAGACCTTGGCCTCGCTGGACTCCTTTGCGGTCCTATACGCATTGTCGTCCGAAGTCCTCCCCTGTCTCGATTGGGACGGCCGAGTGGTGTGGCGGGAGCCCCGTGAGACACTGGTTGAGCTCCACGATGTCGCGAAGGCATTGCGCGGGATCGGTTTCTCGGCGATGTGCGTGATGGATCTACGCCGACTTGGTTCCGAGCTGGGGCCGGACCCTGCACTCCTCTCCCTGCTCGAGGGGCTCGACTTGGACGTGTACGTCGGCGGTGGCTTGCAGGAATCGGACGTCATTCGGCTGGGCGAGCGCGGATTCGCCGGTGGCCTCGTCGACCCCTTCACGCCGGTGATCCGGGATCTCCTGAAGACGCCGAAGCCGGAAGTGCCCACGGAGGCAATCGCCCCGGCTCCCGCTCCGCGACCGGCCCCCGCGCCGCGAACCGTCCCGGATTCGACCGGACTCCCGTAGCCAGCTTGGGAGTCTGATCTTCCGATTTGAAGTCGATCAGACCCGTTCGACTTCGATTCCGACTTTCCGAATGATGTCGAGGCCGTCGTCGGATCGGTACGTAGCTCGATAGTAAACCTTCGAAACGCCCGAGTTCACGATCGCCTTCGCGCAGGTGACACACGGCTGGGCCGTGACGAAGACGACCTTGCGTGGGTCGTTTGCGCGCACCTTAATCAGGGCGTTTACCTCCGAATGAACGCAGCCACACCCCCCCGGTTGGTCGACCTTGCAATCGTCATGCGAGAGACCTTTCGCGGTCCCGTTGTACCCGAATCCATAGATCTGCGTCATGTCTTCGGACGTGATCACGCAGCCGACCTGGAATCGCTTGCACGTCGCGCGGCGCGTGAGGGACATCGCGAAATCCATGACCAGGCTCTCGAGACTCGGCCGCTCAATCTTCCCCATGAATGCCCACCGTGGACCGGGAGTCGAGGAACCCGCGGTCGGGCTTAAGGTTTCGGAGCCTCCGCAAAGCCTTATCCGAGGTCCCCCGCGTGCGGCGTCCGATGACTGCGCGAGCGCCCGTCACCGATGCTATCTGTGCATCTCCCGATCAGGTCTCGGCCTTCCGCCTCTCCCGTCATCACCTCGTTCAGCGGGCGCCCGCCTCGGCACTTGCCCAGGTGGCGGGCGACATGGCGGGTGCACAGGCCCAGGTGTTGTCGGCCGCGCAAATATCGTTGTGGGCACGGACCCGCGGCCTCTCCGTGGAGGACGTCGAGAACGCGCTGTGGCGTGACCGGACACTCGTGAAATCGTGGTGCATCCGCGGCGCGCTCCACATCATCCCGTCCAAAGATTTCGCCGTGTTCGTGCGTGGCAGCGATCGCCGGAACGCGCGCTCCACGGCCTGGCTCGTCCGCGCCCGAATGCCGATCGACGCGGTCGACCGACTGGTCGAAGCGATGCGGGATGGGCTCGATCGACCGCTCACGCGTAGCGAGATTGCCGAGCGGATCGCCGCCTCCCTCGGCATCAAGAGTGTCGAGAAGTCGCACCGCGGTTGGGGTGGCGCATCGACCGCGACCGGGTTTCGAATCGCGGGCAAGATGTTGTCCATCGATGGGATTGTCTTCCTGGCGTGCCTTCGGGGGCTCGCGTGTTTCGGTCCGGCCCGCGGGGCCCAGGCGACCTTCGTTCGTCCGGAGAAGTGGCTTCCGGACTGGAACGATCTGCCGGTGGAGAAGGCGGAACTCGAGCTCCTCCGGCGGTATCTCCGGGCGCACGGCCCGGCGACGGTGCGCGACTTCGCGCTCTGGACCTACATGACCGCGCCCGACTCCCGCGAGATCTGGGCGCGCCTCGAGCCTGAGATGGCCCCGGTCGACGTGGGTGGGCGAATCGGCTGGGTTCTTCGCGAGGATCTGCCCGCGTTGCGGCGGTCGAAGCTCGACGAGGCCGTCATCCGCCTCCTGCCGTCTTTCGATGCGTTCCTCCTCGGCGTGAAGGACAAGAGCCACCTGGTCGATCCGGCCCACTACAAGCGAGTCTACCGCCCCCAGGGGTGGCTCTCCCCGGTCGTGCTCGTGGACGGCCGCGTCGTCGGCGTGTGGTCCCACGAGCGGAAGGGTGTCCGGCTCTCGGCCCGCATCACGCCCTTCGGCAGGCTGTCTCCCATGGTGCGGTCGCGCATCAAGGAAGAGGCCGATGACCTGGGTCGGTTCTTCGGCGTCAGGGACACCTCGATCCGTTTCTCGTGAGGCTCATCGCGTGGTCGATGCCTTCGCGAGTTCTTGCTCCCGCAACTGCCGGCGCAGGACCTTCCCGACCAGCGACATCGGAAGGGCCGTCGCGAATTCGACCGCCTTCGGCACTTTGAAGGGCGCAAGCCGCTCTTTGCAGAACGCGATGATGTCCGCCTCCGTTGCGGTCTTCCCGGGCTTCAGGACTACGAACGCTTTGACCGACTCGCCGCGGTATGGATCGGGGACGCCAATCGCCGCGGCTTCTCCGATCGCCGGATGCATGAACAGGACTTCCTCGACTTCCCGTGGGTACACGTTGTAGCCGGAGCAGATGATCATGTCCTTCTTCCGGTCCACGATGTAGAAGTAGCCATCCGGGTCCATCTTGGCCAAGTCGCCGGTGAGGAGCCAACCATCGCGCAGGACCTTTCGGGTCTCCTCGGGTTTGTTCCAGTAGCCCTTCATCACCTGAGGACCGCGGACCGCGAGCTCGCCGACCTCGCCTTGCGAGAGTTCTCTCGACGGATCGTCCGGGTCGACCACCTTCGCGTCGGTGTCCGGGAACGGGATGCCGATGCACTCTTTCACGACGCCATTCAAGGGATTGCAGTGCGTAACGGGGGAGGCCTCCGTGAGTCCGTAGCCTTCGACGAGTCGGCCCCCGGTTGCGGACTCGAACTGCTTTCGCACCTCGTTCGGGAGCGGCGCCGCCCCGGAGAGGCACGCGCGGATCGACCGCAGGTCGTACTTGGCCAGCCTCGGATGTCGAAGGATCGCGATGTACATCGTCGGGACCCCGGGGAAGAGGCTCGGCTTCGTCTTGTTGATTAGCTTGAGGATGGCGCCGATCTCTCGCGGGTTAGGATAGAGGACCACTTCGTTACCCGTCACGATAGAGAAGAGCATCACGGCGGTCAGCCCGTACACGTGGAACATGGGGATAGCCCCGAGCACTTTCTCCGGGCCGTGAGTGGCTTGGGGAAACCAGGCGGCCGTCTGCATCGCATTCGCGACGAGATTTCGGTGCGTGAGCATGGCCCCCTTTGATGTGCCCGTCGTGCCGCCCGTGTACTGGAGGACCGCGACCTCATCGACGCTCTCGGGTTTCTCCGGAGCCGGACCGCCGGCCGTCCGAACCAAATACAGCTGCCGCAATGGCGTCTTGAGGAACTCCCCGACATCGCACACGACGACTCGCCTCACCCCGGCGTTCGTGGTCGCCTTCGACACGTTGTGCCAGAACAGGTCGAGGGCGATGACGGTCTGCACTCCCGCGTCGGTCCAGAGCTGCTCGAGTTCCCGCGCCGTGTACAAGGGGTTCGTCTGCACGACGATGCCTCCGGCGCGGAGGACCCCAAAGAATGCAACGATGAAGTGCGGGGTGTTCGGGAGGACCAAGGACACACGGTCCCCGCGACGGACGCCGATTTTTCGCAGGCCTGCGGCAAATCGGTCGGCTGCTGCGTCCAGTTCTCCATAGGAGATTGACTTCCCATAGAACGAGATGGCGGGGCGATTTGCGTACTTCTTTGCGGCGCGTCGGAGCAACTCGTCGACCGCAATGTCGGGATAGTCGATGGACTTCGGGACCCCCGCCGGCCAGCTTGCGAGCCAGGGCCGGTCGATCGTTGCCTCCCCCTGCATGGTTGAAAGATAACGTCGCCAGAGACTAAAACCTGGTGGGGCGGCGCCAACGCGCGAAACGATTATCCGTCGCAGGAGCCCATCGCGGCCCGATGCCCGATGCGCCCCGGCTCCGCATCACGCGGGAGGGAGCCGTGGTGGTCCTGTTGATCGAGAACCCGCCCCGGAATCTTTTGAGCCTCTCGATGGTCGCGGAACTCGCCGCGCGGGTCGCCGATTTGGAGAAGGACGATTCCGTTCGTGCGGCCGTGCTCACGGGAGCGGGACACGCCAATTTCTGTGCCGGACTCGACATGGACGAGTGGTCCCGACTCTCGCCGAAAGCCGCCCAAGATGAAATCGCCGGGGCGGCCCGAGGTGCGGGGGCGGAGCTCGCCCTCGCCTGCGATCTGCGCATCGCCGACGAGAGCGCGGTCTTCTCGCACCCCGAAGTCGATCTCGGCTGGATGCCGAGCCACGGTGCCACGGCGAGGCTCTCGAAGATCGTCGGTCGGTCTCGGGCGCTCGAGATCCTCCTGAGCGGGAAGGAGGTGAAGGCCCTCGATGCACTTCGCCTGGGGATCGTGAATCATCTCGCCTCTCTCGGCGGTGCGCTGGATCAAGCGAAGGCTCTCGCGACCCTGTTCGCCTCGAAGCCGCGGCCCGCGGTGAAAGCGATCAAGCGGGCTCTCACCGAGGGCGACGAGAAGCCGTACCGCAACCGGTTCCTACTCGAATCGCAACATGCGATTCAGCTCCTGTGGAGTGACGAGCAAAAGGCCGCGATGGAGCGCCTTCGCGCGAAACGCCCTTGAGCAAAACCAGGGTCAAGCGCTCACCCATGCCGCAACACGGTCTCCTTCGACCCCCACCGCTTCAGCTCGATGTCGACGCCGACATCCGTGGCCACGAACGATCCGGCCTTCACGCCTGCCTCCTTGAGAATCTTGCGGCGCTCCTCCTCGCTTGCGAAGGCCAGCTCGGATTGAAACAAGCCGAAATCGATCTCGACCTTCGAGTTCACGCGGACCGCGCCCACCAGACGCGTACCGCCCTCGAGGACGGGGCCGACCGTCGAGATTCGTCGGGCCCGGACCCGTTTCAAGAAGCCGAAGCAAATGACGCGACCCTCGGCCCATTCGCCGGCTCGGACCTTCGTGTACGAGTCCCGCGGATCGAGGCCGTAGATGTCCACGTACGTCGCGGCATCCTTCGGATCGTACGACCATCCTTTCTTGGGGTCCCGCGCGATGCGCATCCGGATGTAGCCTTCCGCCTCACAATCGGGACAGAGGAGGGCCTCGAGAATCCGTCCCTTCACGGGAAAGGCCGCTTCGAACTCGAGGCCCGACTTGATCGGACGGGGCACCGCGATGCGAACGGTCGCCACGACGATAAACCCCACCACACGTGAGCTTCAAGTCGTGGCGGGCCTTACACAGGCGAACGCGGGGGAGTGCCATCCCGGAGGAACGCCTGGTCCACAACTATCTCGTCGAGGCGGGCCTGGCGGAGCGGATTCCGAAGGGGATTCGGATCTGGGAGGAGACCTTGCGGGACGGCGAGCAGACGCCCGGGGTGGCGTACACGCCGGAGGAGAAGGTGCGGATCGCACGCCTCCTGGACGAGGTCCACGTCCCGATGATGGACGTCGGCATCCCGGTCGTCTCGAGCGAGGAGGCGCGCGGCGTCCGCATGATCGCGAATGCGGGGCTCGACGCAACGATCATGGCCGCGGCCCGGACGGTCCGGAAGGACGTCGAGGCGTGCATCGCCTGCGACGTCGACGAGATCGCGTTGTTCACCGCCGGATCGGATTTGCACATCAAGCACAAGCTCGCGATGACCCGCGACCAAGTGAAAGAGGCCGCGGTTCGGGAGACCGAATACGCGGTCGCCCATGGGGTCGAGGTGTCATTCGTAACGGAGGACACGTTCCGGGCGGACCTCGACTTCGTCGTCGATCTGTACGACGCCTGCACCGCGGCGGGCGCCCACCGTGCGGTGGTCTGCGACACGGTCGGCGTGATGACGCCGCCCGGGATCGCCTGGTTCTTCGACCAACTGAAGCGCCGCCTGCAGCCGACCGAACTCTCGTTCCACGGCCACAACGACTTCGGCCTGGCGGTCGCGAACAGCCTCGCGGCGGTCGAGGCCGGTGTCGCGGTACCCCACACATGCGTCAACGGCCTCGGGGAACGCTCCGGCAACGCGAGCTTCGAGGAACTCGTATTGGCACTCGAAGCGTTGTACGGATACGACACGGGGATCGACGTCTCTCGGATCTACGAACTGTCGCAACTCGTGGAGACGCTGAGCGGGATCCCGATCGGCATGCACCAGCCGCTCGTCGGCACAAACGCTTTCGCCCACGAGTCCGGGATCCATGCCCACGGCGTGATCAAGCACACCGCGACGTATGAGCCGATCCAGCCGGAGAAACTCGGGAGGCAGCGGACCTTCGTCTTCGGGAAGCACACCGGGTCTCTCGCGGTCGCCGAAAAGCTTCGCGGACGCGGGGTCGATGCGACGCCGGAGCAAGTCGCGGGGCTCGTGAAGCTGATCAAGGACTTCGCGGAAGGCCGATCTAAGGAGGACCAGCAAGCCTTCGTCGCATCGTTCCGAGAACGATCGGAGAGGCAGCGCGGCGTGACGGACGACGAGTTCTGGGCGCTCGCGCGGAAAGCTGGCCTGGCGGCGCCAAAGTGATGCGCCTCACGTCTTTCGGGCCGGAGAGTCCGCGGGGTCGGGGACGGCGAGCCCCATCGCCGCCCGCGCAAACGCGGCCGCCCGCCGCGACGCCGAGACGTAGATTCCCAGGAGGACGATCCCCGCCCCGGCCAGGTCGACCAGATCAAACGTCTCATTACCGAGGCCCGCTCCAAGCAAGACGGCCACGATCGGAATGATCAACGCGATGTAGGAGAGCGAGGTCGCGGGCATCGCCTTCAGGAGCCACTGCCACGCAACGAACGTGACGACGGATCCGGCAATCGCGAGGTAGAGAATCGCGCCGAGGCCCTGAGGCCACGTGGGGATTCCCCACGGCTCTCGTGTGATGAGCGACAGCGTGGCCAGGCCGGCGGCACCGACCGCCATCGCCGCCGCGTTGAAACTGATCGGTTCCGTATCGTGGCCCCATCGTTTCACCGCCACGGTCGCAAACGCCGCGCACGTCGCGGCGAGCACGATCGAGAGCATGGGGAACACCTGCCCGGGTCCTGCGGTCCCGAGCTGGCTGCGAAAGATCAGGACGACCCCTCCGAACCCCACGCTGATGCCGAGCAGTTTCTGGACCGTGAAGCGTTCCGCCTTGAGGAATGCGTTGGCCACGAGGGCCGTCTGGAGGGGAAAGGTCGCGAACAGGATCGCGGAGAGGCCACTGAGCACGCCGTTGTTCTCGCCCCAGTAGATGAGCCCGTAGTCCGCGGTGAAGAGGACGATCCCGACAAATCCGACGAGGGCCCACTCCGTCCGGTTCTGCGGCCACTTTGACCGGAATACG
>VBMB01000098.1 GCA_005878525.1 Methanobacteriota archaeon | reverse complement strand
CCAACTCGCGACCCCCGGAGTCCTCTGCCCACAGGGCAGCGCCGAGCGTGTCCAACTTTGACGGGCCACCGGTGACCAGTCGCGTCATCCAGACGGTGACACTTGGATGTCTGATCGTCACTGGACAGAATTTGAACCCTTATGTGGAATTTGGACGCGACTTGTCTCATCTCGAGCGGACCCAGATGGGTCAGAACCCAATTCCAAAAAAAGCGACGCGCCTCCGTCTTTGCGCTCCGAGCGACCCCGCCGAGCAATGGGCGCATGTTCCTCTTTTCTACCGATCTCTCGTGGACATGTCATGCGCCAGTCGCGAAGATTCCTTTATACGCTTGACATAGCTCAACCAACGGGGAACGCGATAGGGGATCGGGGATCAACAGCAACTCTCCAGAAACGGGAACGAACTTGACGGATGCGACTCCTGCTGGCAATCAGAGGCTGACGAACGTCGTCCTCTGGGGAATCGCGGTCGGGTATGTAATCGGGAGCCTAATCTCTCCGGGTTTTGCCGTGCCCTTCTTGCTGTTTCCCTTCGCGTTGATCCACGGAGCGAAACGCTACGGGTGGAAGGGCATTGTCGTCTTCACCGTCATCACGCTCATCGTCAGCGGCATCATGGAAAACCTGAGCATCTTGACCGGCTTTCCGTTCGGGCACTACTACTACACCGATGGACTCGGACCTAAGGTCTTCCTCGTACCGCTCCTGATCGCACCATCCTACGTCTCGTTTGGCTACCTTGCCTGGGTGCTATCGACCGTCGTGGTAGGCGAAGTTCGCCGGAGGTCGCCACTCTTCACCGCAGTCGCGGTTTCATTAGTCGCGTCGTTCATGATGGTTGCCTGGGACCTTTCCCTCGACCCGATTGCCTCCACCATCCGCCAGAATTGGATTTGGACCCAGGGAGGAGGATACTTTGGCGTGCCGATCTCCAACTTCCTTGGCTGGTCTTTCACCGTGTATGTCTTCCTCCAGCCTTTCGCGCTGTACGTGCGGCAGCGTGGGTCGGATGCCTTGAGCCGAACTGCACCCATTACCCACTATCTCCAGGCCATTTTGGTTTACTTGTGGACAAGTGTTGGGTTCCTCCGGAGCTTCCTCTTTCACACCAATATGCAGGTGACCGACGCGGTCGGGCAAACGTGGCGGACTGGTGACATCTATGAAACGTCGGCCATCATGGCAATATACACCATGATTTTCATCTCGATTCTGGCCCTGGTGATCCTCTTCAGGGACCAGCAGATGCAGAAAAAGAGTTGGCCTTGACGATGGCGAACTCACCCATCGCGCTCTGCCCTCTCGACTCAAAGATTCGTGCTCGTGCAATCGCACCTTCACACAGAAATAGGAACGGTGCCCGCCCTCGCGGACGAGCAGCCCCCTACGGTCGAACGCCCCGGTCGGGATTCGATTCCGTGCGAATTCGCTCTATACCAGGCAATCGTGAGCCCATTGTACTTGCGGACGCGACGACGTAATGTCGCCCAAATTTGGTCGCCGTCCCCACCCAAGCCCGCCGGCATGGGCGGGCACTTTCGCGGTTCTTGTTCCGATTCATGCTTGTGGCCGCCGATCACCCAACTTGAAAGGAGAGATCATCCTCTTTCCGATTACATCGCGTAGCCATCTCGCATACTTCACTGTTTCCGCGCCCTCTCGATAGTGTGCCTCGACCACGGGTTCACAAGGAGGTCCTTCTTCAGAGCATGAAGCATGTCAAGACAATCTTCTTTCTTGACCTCGGTCTGGTTGTTCGTGTTCTCCCAAACTTGGGATACCGTCGATCTGTGCGGCTCATTCACAGTTGGAATGCAGAGAAAGGGGGACTCCTGCTGCACATCGCTTTCGATCAAAGTCAAGAGCGACCCATCTTTTGCCTGAGTTGGCCATCGCTCGGCGACCAGCAAAGTAATCTTCTGCTTGAAGATCGCGTTGATTTGTCCACTCAACTCCCTGATCCTTTCGCATTTCTCCGTGAGCGTATCAAGGTAGGGAGCAAGCTCTGCCGACCCGAAGAGCCCATACCTGCTTGCACGAGTCTCTCCCCATTTCTCGAACCCGGCAAGCCAAAAAGCCTCCAGCCGCTCGGCCACCTCGCGTGTCGCGTCATAGAGCGTGGATGTCTTCGAGGTGCTTTGCCTCGACCTCCTGTCTGAATCGAAAATCTTGCCCCTCGCGCGACGTCCCTCGGTACGTCCACGTTTGGTTGTCCCATGGAGCCACAATGACTCCCAAACTTGATAATGGCGCCGCAAGCCTCAACCGAACGACTAGCATCCAACGGATCAGTAAGGCACTCCGCTATGAGCGCAGAGAACGAGAACGACCGCCCGATGCTCGGTAAGACCGAGAACGACCGCCCGATGCTCGGTAAGACCGAGAACGACCGCCCGATGCTCGGTAAGACCGAGAACGACCGCCCGATGCTTGGCAAACCGTTCGGATTGGAAGAGGGGACATGCTACCTCGTTCGGGGGAAACAGTCCGAAACGAGCTACCTGCTCTTCCAAGCCGTTGTGGAACAGGGGACTCCCGGCCTTTGCATTACGACGATGTACCCGGAGAAAGTGCGTTTGCGGTACAGTCTCGCCTCCGTTCCGGTCTGGTGGATTTCCTTCGTCCCAGGCGATCGGCACTACGCCCCAAACGCGATCGGCATCCTTGCGAAGGTGATCGAGGGCTTCGTCGACGAGAACCCAGCCGGTTGCGTCGTGCTCCTGGACGGGGTTGAATCGATCATGAACAACATCGGGTTCGACAAGGACATGCTCTTCGTCGAGCACATGAACGAGTACGTGATGTCGCGGAAAGCGATCATCCTTTTCACCGTGGATCCCGAGTGTTTCAAGCTATACGAATTCGCCCGCCTCGAGAGATCCCTCAAAAGCATCGACGAACCGCAGTTGCGCCAAACCCTGGACAACCCGGAGCACTATCCTCGAACTGGAATCCGCTAACTGAGGCAGACCCAAACATCAACGAACGGTCTCCCGGTGGCGGGACGAAGTGAAGGGATATCACCTCGGCCGTCCACCCCGCCGAGGAACTCATCCTTCGACGCCCACAGGTGATGGATTCACCCAAGGATGCGCTTGCGCGGATCAAACGCGCCTTCGCGGGGCCCTTGATAGTTCGCGATTCGCATGGGAGAGAGCGCCGTCGTGCGGATTCGAACCGCAGACCACCCGATTAACAGTCGGGGGCTCTACCGGACTGAGCTACGACGGCTTGCGACGCGATACAAAGGGGGTCCTCAAATAGTTTCTCAGCCGCACCGGAGTGAAGAGTCGTCAAGGACCGTGCAAGGTCGAAGCATGCAAAGCTATTAAATAACCAGTACGCCGGGGTCGACGTCCGACTCACAAGGCTTAGATAGGAGGGCGAAACAGAATCTCAATCTCGTGGACTTGATCGCCGGGATCGGTGTCCTGTACGGGAGCTACCTCATCTACCGCGGCAAGACGAGCATTCTGTTCGGCTGGGGGAAAACCCGTCTCGGATCGTTGATCAACCTTGCGATCGGCGTCTTGACGCTCCTCATCCCAGGAGGCATCGGTGGCATCGCGTCGATCCTGGCAACCGTCAGCGGCATCGTTGGATTTCTTTCCGCGTGACCTCTGGCCGGGCGAATGCAGGCGGACGTCATCCGAGCGTCTTTCGGAGCTCTTGAACCGTACCGGACATCGAGTCGAGGACGCCTTTCAGGTAGTCCAGGAACTCCTCGAGCTTGTCGGTCGTAATGGCCCCTTCGGGCGATGGTTTGATCAACCCTTCTTGCTCCAAGATTCGCAGGGAGTAGCGCACCTTGTGCTGGGGAAAGTTGAGCAGTTCCGAGAGTCGAATAATCCCGATCGGCTGGTTCTCCATGATGGCCTTGAGCATCGCGACATGTCGCTGCAGGAGCTTGACCTCGGCCTCGATCTTGCTGGTCAGCGCGCTCCTCCGAGCCACGAAAAACGTCCCCCTACAAACCGTGACATGGTCCGTGATAACGTGGGCTCTCTTAAAAGGTTCGACGCGCGGACGATGCGAAAAACGCCATGTCCCGATTGCACGATTCGCCCCATCCGCGGGATGTCAGCGCGAGAATTCCGATCGGGACATCCTGGGGGAACAGAGCGAGTCCGCGATCCGCAGCCGCCTGCGGCGAGAGGCCATCAGCGATTCGGTCGTACACGAACTTGGAGAGGACCTGCTTGATGATCTCCTCACCGATCCCGGTAACGGACACCGCGCCGCGAGGACCCGCGTACAGTCCGGCGCCCACGATTGGAGAGTCGCCGACGCGTCCCGGCAGCATGAACGCAAGCCCTCCGGTCGATGAGCCGGTGGCGAAGTGACCCCGCCGGTCGCGCGCGACGGCACCCACCGTGTCGTGGAGGGCGACGCCTTTCCACTTCCGCGCGTATCGCGGGAGCCGGCCGTTGCGGATCTTCTCCAGGCTCTCCTCGAGGTGGCGGCGAGAGTCTGGTGTCGACGGATCGTATCGGGCGTGGCCTTTCGACCGCGCAAACGCGATCGCGTCGGGACCCACGAGGAGGATATGGGGCGTCTTGAGGACGTCGTACGCGACCCGGATCGGGTTCTTCACCTCCTCAATCGCGGCGACCGAACCCGCCTCGCGGTCCCAGTTCATCAGCGCCGCGTCCATCTGAATCCGACCGTCGATCCGCATTCGCGACCCTGTCCCCGCATTCAACCGCGGATCGTCCTCGAGGACCACGATCGCTTCGACGACCGAATCCAACGCGCGGCCTCCGCGCGTCAAGACCTCCATTCCGCGGGCCCCCGCGAGATCCGCGGCATCCTGCACGGATGCATCGGAACCGGCGCCGCAATGCGTCAGCAAAAGAGGCCGCACGACGCCGGCACAGATGTCGGGCGTTTCAACCTTTGCTCACGCGGACTTCGCCGAGACGGTGGACGCTTCGAGACGAGCCGAGAGGTCGGCCACACGGCGACGGAGTTCGTCGCGAATCGCGCGCAATTCCTCTCGCGTTTTGCCGGTCGCGCCCGGGATGGGCCAGTCCTCCGTCATCTCGGGCGTCACCTTTCGTGGCGTCTTCGGACCGAGCTCGATCCCGATTTCCCGGAGCAGCTCCGGCACGACCGGGTTGATGCTCGCGGCCGCTTGGACGCCCGCGCTCTCCGCGCGCCAACCGGGAGGCGCCGTCGCGTTGAAGAGCGCCTCGGACAGCACGCTCCGGAACGTGTTCTCGACGCAGACGAAGAGGACCGCGCGCATCCTGTGGGACAATCGTGCGCACACCAAATAGCTTCGGGCCGCGGCGCTCGATAATCATGAGCCAAGTCCTAAATAACGCGGCTCGCGTCGTCGGCGGAGTGCCCGCGATCCACGCGTCCCAGCTCACGAAACGCTACGGTACGTTGGACGCGTTGAAGGGGATCGACTTGGCAGTCGAGCCGGGCGAATTCTTCGGCCTGTTCGGCCCGAACGGGGCGGGCAAGACGACGATGCTCCGAATCCTCACGGGCCAGCTGCGTCCGACGTCGGGCGAGGCGCACGTCCTGAACGTCGACGTCGTACGAGAGCCGCTCCAGGTGAAGTCTCTCGTCGGCATCGTGCCCGAGGTGGAGTCGCCTCCATCGTACTTGACCGCGCACGAGTACCTGTACTTCGTCGGGCGCGTTCGGAAACTGGACCGCCTCGAGGAGCGAATCGCGCACTGGTTCGAGTTTTTCGATCTCGATGAAGGTGGGACGACGCTCTGCAAGGACCTCTCGAAAGGGACCCGACAGAAGCTCATGCTCGCCGCCGCGTTCATCCACGAGCCGGCCCTCGTCTTCCTGGACGAGCCATTCATCAACCTCGATCCCATCTATCAACGGAAGCTCAAGGACTTCCTCGCCCAATACGTCGCCGGCGGGGGGACGGCGTTCATGGCCTCGCACCTGCTCGAGATCGCCGGGAAGCTCTGCGATCGCGTCGCGGTCATCCAGAACGGCTCGATCATCGCGACGGGGACCGTGGACCAGATTCGGGGCGGGGACGCCGATCTGGAGTCCGCCTTCCTCCGGCTCGTCGGTGCGTGGCGATGAGCTGGCTCCTTCGCCTCATGCTGAAAGAGGAATTCCGGGTCCACGCCAGCTACTCCGGCCAAACGATGTTCGTGTCCTTCCCGTTCATCATCACGATGTTCAGTCTCTCGATCGCCGTCACGAGCGAGCGGTTGTTCGCATACACCCCGCTCCCGGATGCGATTCTGCTCCTGCATGTGAGCGTCTTCCTCTACGGGCTGAGCGTCGGCGCCTTCGGATTCCTCGGCCGGCAGTACCTGGAGCGGACGACCGGGACGCGCAATTATCTCGTCGCGATGCCCGGAATCCTTCCGATGCGGTTCCGGCGGACGTTCCTGGGCATGTTCGTGCGAGACGCGATTTTCTACATGGTCTTGCTCCTCGTGCCTGCGACGATCGGCCTCGTCCTCTCCGTGCCGGTGACGCACTTTCGACTGACGAGCATCGGGGTCCTCTTCGGCACGGCGCTCCTGTCGTTCCTCTTGGGGATGTCCCTGAGTTTCTTCGTCTCGACCGTCTACATGCGAAGCCGCGCGGGATTTATCGTCGCCGTGGCGGTTGTTTCCGGAATCTTCGCGACCGCGGGGGCCGCGCGTGCCATCCCCTTCTCCTGGATCCTCCCGAGCCTCGCCGCCCACGAGCTCCTCCCGCCCCTGGGAACGAACCTCGCTGCGGCCGCGTCCCTCGCCCTGTTCGGATTGGGCATCGTGGGGGCCCTGATTGCGGGGGCCGCGATCCTCGTCCCCGAACGGTACGAGCCTCCGACGGTCAGCGTACGCAACGAGCTGCCCGGAATCATCGCTCGACTCGGCCGGCTCGGAGGGTACAGCACCCTCCTCGGCAAGGAATTCGTCGATCTCCAACGAAGCGGGACGTATGCGAAGATGTTCTTCTCTTTCGTGACGCCGCTCTTGCTCCTGTCCTTCACCGCGTGGTTCGTCCGGTACGGACTCCGGGTGCCGGTCGGCTTCAACACGGTCTTCTACGCCGGCATGGTCGGATTCTTCGGCGTGATCCTGTACAACTGGATGAACAACGTCGACGCGACCGACTACCTCGCGACGGTCCCGGTCTCGGTCCCCCAGGTGATCCGGACGAAATTGATCGCGTTCCTCCTCCTGACGACGTGGATCGGCGTCGGATTCGTCGTGATGATCGCGTGGCTGAACGCCGACACCCGATTGCTCTGGCTCGCCATCCCGATCGTCCTCGTCACCTCGTTGTACATCGTCGTCATGACGGCCTACCTGACCGGCCTCCGGACGAACTCGTTTCTCTTCGATCCCGGCGTCCTCGCGCGCTTCAGTGTGATGTCGATGCTGCCAGATTTCGGACTAACCATCTTGTCGTTCACGATCGACCGAGACCTGCGGCTGTCGGCCATCGGCATCGGCCTCGTCCTCACGATCCTTGGCGCGATAACGTATATCTTGCTCAAGGGCATTGACGAGAAATGGCGCGGCACGGAATTCGGCGAGTGATGGCCGCGGGGTCAGCACCATGGACGGCAACGCCGCCTTCCGTCGAGCCATGCACATCGTCTCGCCAATCTTCCTGTCGTACTATCTTCTCCCCGAACAACTTGGCGCCGGCATCACCCGCACGAGCGTGACGCTGCTCTTTCTCGGAACGGCGGCGTGCATCGAGATTGCGCGGATTGCGCTCGGTATCCGGCTCTTCGGCATGCGCCCGTACGAGGGCAAGCGCGTCTCCGCGTATGCCCAAGGCGCCCTCGGTCTGGCGCTTGCGTTCTTCCTCTTCGGAGCTCTCCTCGGGACGCGGACCCCGTATCTCGTCGTTCCCGTCTTCCTCGGCATGGCGTGGATCGATCCCCTCGCGGCGCTCGCCCGGAGGAGGTCATGGCCTCGCGCGGCGGTCGTCGCGGCCTATTTCGTGCTGTTCCTCGCCACCGAATACGCGATGCTCGGAATTCGAGCCTGGAGCTGGCAGTTCTTGTTCGCGGTGGTGGCGACGGGATCCGCGATGATCGTCGAAGGGCCGAAGCACGCACAACTCGACGACGATCTCCTCATGCTGGTCGTGCCGCTCACGGTCCTCACGCTGGCCGTGCTAATCTTCCAGCCACCGATGCTACCGTAGAACTTCGAGTTTCCCGAATCGTCCGGCGCTGACCTGCATGTTGCCTCGCCATTCCCGCACCCAGCCGTTCGTGATGCGGATGCGGTCGTTCGCCTGGACGCGTTCGATCTCCTCGTTCCACAGGCTGACGGAGACCTCCGTGCCCTCGTCGTCCACGGCCTTCGCATCGGCCACCTTCCCGGTTGAGCCGCTGCGGCTCGAGAAATCCCGCGTCTCGCCTTTCTGACGAATCGTCAGTTCGATGACGTCGACCTTGCTCTCCGGGCGAAGTTCCTTGACTTTCATTCGACCCGCGCCACGAACGCCCCGGTTTCGCTTAAACATTTCCGCGGCCCGGCGGAGCGCGAAACCATGGAGGGGGAGCGACGCGCGCATCGAGCGGAAGCGAAGGTCGTTCCGCTGATTTCCTCCACGCCCGTGAAATTCTTTTACCCATCGAAATAAAACTTATAACGGCGCAGCCGGATATCGAGCGCGTCGGTCCATTTGAATCGCATCAAGGTTGTTAGCGAAGTCGCCGAACTCGTTCCCATTCTTCGCGCGGTCGATACCGAGGTCAAGAGCGAGGTCTTCAAGGAGGTCTCCACGGGTTGGAAGACGGCCCGCGAGATCGAGGAAAAGTTCGGCGGATCGGGCTCCGATGCGCTCCGGTTCTTCGAGAAGATGAAACTCGTGGAGACGAAATGGCAGACCGGTCCGACCGCCTCCCCGGAAAAGGCGTACCATGCGTTCTACTCCTCGTTTCATATCAACGCGACCGCCCCGGTCCCGGAAATCTCCGATGTCCTCCACGCCGCGATGATGACGGAAGAGGCGTACGCAGCGATCGAGGAGAAGATCTTCGAGATGGTCGGGACGGAAGGCAAGTTCTCGGGTGACGTGGCCGACGCCCTCAAGGTGACGCAGACGAAATTGAAGGCCCTCGTGAAGCGCTCGCCCCGCCTCGACTTCCGCGGTCACCGGATCATCCGGTTCGAGGATTGATCGGTGATCACGGTCCTCCGTCTCGGGCACCGCCCGGCACGAGACAAGCGGGTCACGACCCATGTGGCACTGACCGCGCGGGTCTTCGGTGCGGACGCGGTCCTGGTCTCGACCCGGGATCCGGTGCTCGAGCGGACCGTTCGAAACGTCGTGCGTCGATTCGGAGGCTCGTTCCGGATCCTGACCGGGGTGCCGTGGCGTCGCACCTTGCAAGACTGGAACGGCCCGAAGGTCCACCTGACGATGTACGGGCTACCGATTGAGGACGTGCTCACACGGATCCCGCGGGAAAATCTGCTGATCGTCATCGGCGCGGAGAAAGTCCCGCGAGAGGTGTACGATCTCGTCGACTTCAACGTGGCCGTGGGGAATCAACCCCACTCCGAGGTCGCGGCGCTCGCCGTGTTCCTGGACCGGCTCCATGGCGGCCGGTCCATCCGGGCCGAGGCCGCCGCTCAGGTGCGTATCCGGCCGAACCCAAGGGGGAAATCCGTGAACGGCTCGGGCCGCTGAACCCGCAAGCTTAATCGACCGCAGTCGAAATGGCTACGTGTGCGCGCCTCGATCCTCCTTGCCGCGGTGCTGGCCTTCGCCCTCCTGGCGCTTCTGGCTTTTTCGGACCGCGGCGCGGCGGTGAGCGGGCCGCTCCTGACGCCCGGCGACTCCTGGACGTACCGCACGAACACCTCGATTGGCGGAGCCTTCTATCTCGTCGGCAACGTGACGCTGACGACGAAGGGCGGAGAGCGGGTGTCGGTGGACGGGACGACGTACGACGCGGTCCGATTCACCCTGTCGGGCGCGGGCACGGCGAACGGGACGGTCGCGACCCAGCTCGGCCCGGCGCGCGCCTCCGGAAGCTGGGTCCTCTCGGGGAACGAAGTCCTCGAATCCGCCGGTCTCAAGGTGATCTCGAGCGTCCTCGACCTCGAGGCCTCGGGAACCCTCCATGCGGCGCCCCTGGCGATTCCGTTCCAGCTGAGCGTCCAGAACACGACGACCTTCCGACTCGTCGACGACTCGTGGCGCTTCCCCCTCGAGATCGGGAACTCGAGTGTGGTGGCGAGGCGAATGAATTTCTCGGAGGACTTCCGGTTCTTCTACGGACTGCAATCGACACCGTTGCACACGCAAGGCAGTCTATGGTGGAACGCGACCTACACGCTCGAGGCGCAAGTCGCGACCGACACCCCGGCGGGCCATTTCGACGCGTATCGGATCCGTGAGGCCGCCCCGGACGGGACGTACGGCCTGTTCTACTACGCGCCCGCGACAGGGAACGATGCCCGGACCGAGGCGTACAACGGCACGGCGAAGGTCGCGACCAGCGAACTAACGTCGTATCGATACCAGGCTCTCGAACCGGCGCGGTTCTTCGGTCTCTCCGGGACCGATTGGGCAATTGCCGGAACCGCGGTTGCCGCCGTCGGAGGTGCGGTTGCCATACTGTGGATTCGACGCCGTCGGCAATCGAGGCCGCCGGGACCGGAGCCGAACCAGCCGCAGACCTGATCATCTCAGGTCGTCGAGGTCCGTCGGTCGGTCCTCAAGGAGGACGGTCATCGTGTGCCGCGACGTCTTGGGCGGGAACAAGTCACCGGTACGGCCGCGGCGAATCACATCCTCCTTCGTGACGACGGAGACGACTGCGTCCGGCCACGTCGCGAGGTGCACGATGTCGGAGAAATAGTCGATCAGGTATGCGGGAATTCTCCGGGCCCCGAGGGCACGGACCGCCTCGACGCGATGATGCCCATCCAATATCACGAGCTCGCCATCGGCCACCAGGACCGGTCGTCGGAGGTATCCGTCCTTCCGGATCTGGTCCATCAGCTGCTCGAGGAGTGCGGGTCGGATCCGCTCGTGGCCGAGGAGTCGGCCGATCTCTACGACTGCGAATCGGACGCTCGGCGTTCGCTGAGGCAGGCGGCTCTGGCGGGCCATCGTGAGAATAACGGGCTTGCTTGGGAATAACGGTTTCGCAGCGACGCCGCTCGAGCCTATTTCGCAGCCGCCGCGATGGGCGGTGCCGCGCTCCCTTTCCGCAGGGAGACGCGCTTGGGGAAATATCGCAACACGACGATGTCCCCCACGCTCTGCACCCAGCGGTACGGAACGCTGACCGCCCGGCTCCCTTCCACGAGGAGCGGATTTGTCTCCCCGACGAAGATGCCGTCGACCGCGCCGTTGTCCACATCCACGACCAAGTTGTTCACGTTTCCCAGGAACACGCCGTTGTGCGTATACACCTGGAGCCCGATAATTTCGGACAGCTCTTCGAGCAACGCGCTACACCATCCCTTCTGATGGCGCGTATCTGAGGAGGCGTTCTTAAACGCTTCGGTGAAGCGGCGAGTTCGTCTTGACCCGAGGGAATGCGATCGTCAGAGAATGTGACTCACGATGTCTTCGAGCTCTCGATCGCAATACTTGCAGACGACGCGGAGGGGACTCTTCGAGCGCACGACGAACGACGATTCGATCGGCTCTCGGACGTTCGAAATGCAGTTCGGATTCGCGCACCGGAGGATGCCGACCGCCCGGTCCGGGAGGGCCAGGGGACGTTTCTCCGCGACGTTGTAGTTCCGGATCACGTTCACGGTCGAGGTGGGAGCGATGAGCGCAATCTTGTCGAGCTCCCGCCCGCCGAGCTCGCGGTCCTCGACCTTGACGATGTCCTTCCACCCCATGGCCTGACTCGGAACGTGCATCGCGACTGTCACGGTCGAAGTCACGGCGTCCCCGATGCCGAGGATCTTCAGGACCTTCAAGGCGAGCCCCGCCGGAATGTGGTCGATCACGGTCCCGTTCTTGATCGGGGTGACGCGGAGTTCCCTCATGCCCCTTCTCCCAGGATCAGGTCGAGGAGCGCCATCCGGACCGGGACGGCGTTGAACGCCTGTTTGAAGTACACCGCGTGTTTCGTTCGATCGACCTCGGGAGCGATCTCCGTCACTCGCGGGAGGGGATGCATGATGATGAGCCCGCGCTTCGCGTCCCGCAGCACGTCCATGTCGACGCGGTAGGATCCGGCGACCTTCTCGTATTCCTGCGGGTCGGGGAAGCGTTCCTTCTGGATCCGGGTGACGTACAGGACGTCCGTGTCCCGGATCACTTCCTCGAGGCGGTGTGCCGCCCGGAACGAGAGGCCTTTTTCCTTCACCTGTTCGAGGATCTCCGGCGGCATCT
Source organism: Methanobacteriota archaeon (assembly GCA_005878525.1). Lineage (GTDB taxonomy): Archaea > Thermoplasmatota > Thermoplasmata > RBG-16-68-12 > RBG-16-68-12 > RBG-16-68-12. The sequence continues at coordinate 783 of VBMB01000098.1, read as the reverse complement.
CGAGGGTCGGCGGGCTCACGAAGGTGAGGTGGGCTCCGAGCTCTGCGAGCGCGTACGCGAGCGAGTGGACCGTCCGGCCATACTTGAGATCGCCGACGAGGGTGACGCTCTGTCCCTCGAACGAGCCTTTCTCGTCCCAGATCGTGTACAGGTCGAGGAGGGTCTGCGTCGGATGCTGGCCCGCCCCGTCGCCGGCGTTGAGGACCGGCTTCTCGGTGAACTCCGCGGCGAGACGCGCGGCGCCCTCGTGCGGGTGGCGGAGGACGATCGCGTCGCTGTACGCCTCGACCATGCGGATCGTGTCGGCGAGGGTCTCCCCCTTTTGGACCGAGGTGCCCTCCGCGCTGCTGAAACCCAGGGCACGCCCTCCGAGCCGCGCCATCGCGCTCTCGAACGAGAGCCGGGTCCGGGTGGACGGTTCGTAGAACAGCGTCGAGAGGATCTTTCCCTCGAGCGACCGGGAACGCTTCTCGCCGACGGCGATCGGGACCATCTTGCGGGCGGTCCTCAAAACGAGCTGGATGTCGGCCGGGGTGAAGTCGCGGATCGAGAGGACGTCTCGCCCTCGGAAGCTCGACATCAAGTCCCTAATTCATAGGTTCGATTTAAAACAATCCGGGCACGCGGTCGCGCCGGAAGGAAGAGTGCCGGGGACCGCCCGCGGCCGGCTTATGGCTTCAGATCTCTCCGCCCCAACTGGGTGACGTTCGAGGGGAGGATCACGATCCCGCCCTCGGCTTCCATGTACCGCTTCCAGTCTTTCGTGTTCTGCTGGGCCTGCTT
>VBMB01000097.1 GCA_005878525.1 Methanobacteriota archaeon | reverse complement strand
ATGGACCGTGGAGCCGGGACCCAGGAGGAATAGGGTGTCCGGTTCGGTCTCGAAAAGTTCCGAGAAGTGCACCCCGAGCTCGCCGCGGATCGCCTCTTCGCTGACCTCGTCGATCATGACTTTCCCTCCCGCAACGAGGTTCGGTTCGACCAGAGTTTTCGCCGTGGCGAACAATCGGACCCGCCATTCGCCCGTGCGGTAGGCCTCTTCATCGAGGTCGAGAATTTCTGCCGCGCCGATCCGAAGTTGTCCACGGAGATAGCCCACCAGGAGATGCGCCGCGGCGGCAGGCGAGACCGCAAAGAGACCGGAGTGCATCTTCACGCCCGCGGGAATCCCCAGGATAGGGATTCGATCTCTCGCCGCCTCGGCGACGTTTCGCGCCGTTCCATCGCCGCCGCAAAACAGAAGAAGCTCTGCGGCTCGGTCGACACAGGCTTCAACACCGCTTCTGGTGTCGGCTGCGGTTGTCCGCTCTCTGGGAGTGTAGACCACCTCGATCACATCCTCAGTAATGCCGGCCGCTCGGAGCGGGTCAGCGCCCATCCCGCCAGCGCACGTCAACCATCGGACGCGCAAGGCTTCGTCCCGTTTCGAGAGCTGAAGGAACGTTCCTGCGAAGATCTGTGCTCGGGGACCCGCGACCGGCTCCGCGCCGGCCGCTTGAGCCTCCTTCGCGACTCCGTCTGTCCCTTTCAGGCCCACGCGGCCGCCCATCCCTGCAATCGGGTTCACCACGAATCCGATACGATGCACCTTGTCTGGACCGGGCCGGACGTATTTCCGTCTTCCGCGGTTCCTTCAGGGCCGGCGGAGACCCGAATCCGTTGCACGCACCTTTCGCCATGCGCGCGCCAACTCCGCGGGCGGCGCGGCGACCGCGAGGTGCGCCAGGTAGCCGACCGCCGCGATCGGGAGGAGAGGCCACAACGGCGGCGCAAGGCCCACCGCGGTCGAAAGGCCGGCCGCGACCCCGAGCTGGATGACGCGGAGTTCGTTCCGGGTGACCGATTTCAGCTCGCTCGGGTCGATGCGGAGGTGAATCCACACAGCGGGCACGGTGAACGCCGCCCCGAGGAAGAATGCCGGGTGTACCGTGGCCCCAAGGAGGGCGTAGAGGGCCGCCGCGATCCCGGCCATGATGCCGGCGTATCGCTTCGCGTTCGTGAAGCCGAGGGCGACGACCGTCGTCCGCTTCGGTGGCGTCGCCCCGGCATCCATCGGCTCATCGAGGTAGTGATGCACGATGAGCATCGCCATGCAAACGAGCGCATGAGCGGTGAGCGCCGTCGTCACGACGAGCGAAATCGAGAGGGTCTGGATTGCGTACGCGCCGAGTCCCGAGAGGAGGACACCGGGAAATCCGCCAAGCCATTCGCCGGCGAAGGGATGGTACGAGGTCGACACGGGCGGCGCCGTGTACGCCAGCCCAAGGCCGTACCCGACGACGATGAGGAGGGCGAGCCACGCCGCGCGCTCGCGGACGACCCACGCGGTGAGCGCCGCGACGGCGACACTCGAAATCGCGAAGACCCACCAAAGATCGCGCTCTCCGAGAAGCTCCAGGTTTCGGACGTGACTGCCGCCCGATAACGCGCGTCCTCCGACCTGGTCGGTCCCGCTCCTCCAATCGTAGATTTCGTTGATCGCGTGGGTTACCCATCCTTGGATCAACGCGCCGAGCGCGAGAGCCGCGAGAAACCACAAGACGTTCAGCGAACCGGACGCGAGATACGCGATAGCGGTCCCGAGCGCGACCGCGGTGTAGGACCACAAGAGGACCGGGATGAGGCGGAACTCCAGGAACCACCCCTTCGCCTTGCGCGTCCAACGAGGCGCGGGCGGGATGGCTGCCAAGAGTTTGACTATTGGGATAGTAATATTAGAACGTTCGCGGATGGGGTCATCGATGGACGTCCCGCAACCTAGATTACCGCAAGACGGTTGGGGACGCCGCTTCATGGATAAACGGTTGTGGTACCTGATCGCCGGGACGCGCGGCGGCATCAACCGCGCGCGGATTTTATGGACGCTCCACGACCGTCCGTACAACGCGAACGACCTGGCCACCCGACTCGCTCTGGACTACAAAACGATTCGCCATCACCTTGACGTCTTGCGCGAAAACGATTGCGTGATGACGCTGGGCAATGAGAGCTACGGGACGCTCTATTCCCTGTCGCCGCGGCTGCAAGTCCACTTCGAGGACTTCCTCGAAATCTGGCGACGCATCGAGCCGCGACTGGGGGAAAAGTAGATATGGAGCGGACCCGCGTCTCACGGTGATAGCATGGCGTTTGGGACATTTTGGATGATCGACCTGGTCCTCGCAGGGGCCAGCATCGCGGTCCTGATCGGCCTGCTCTACATCTATGTCGGCAACTACCGCGGGCTCCGATCCCCGCTCTCCGCTGGCCTCATCGTGTTCGCCGCTCTGTTTCTGGTCGAGAACCTCGCGGCGATCTACTTCTACATGGCGATGAGCGAGTGGGCCGGCGCCAGCGTTGCCGTGCCCATGCTCGCCCTGAATGCGGCCGAACTCGTCGGCTTCGCGACCCTCTTTTACGTGTCGTGGAGGTAGGTGGTCGGGCGTTGCGGTCAAATACGCCCGCCCCCTTTGCGGGCGCGGAGGAACGCCGTGGTCAACTATCGGCCGATGGGAAAATCCGAACTCGAGGTGTCCGAAGTCGGCTTTGGCGTCTGGACTCTCGCCTCCGGCCGCTGGGGCTCGTTCACGGATGATCAAGCGGTCGATCTGCTGCACAAGGCCTACGACGCAGGGATCAACTACTTCGATGTCTCGCCGACGGACGGAAACGGCCGAGGGGAACGTCTGATCGGACGGGCCTTCGGCGACAAGCGGGAACTCATCATTGTCTCGAGCAAAGTCGGACGCTCGGCGACGGGGACCGACTTCTCCCCTGCGGGGATTCGGAAGTCCCTGGACGGGACCTTGGAACGCCTGGGCTCGTCGTACGCCGACGTACTTCAGTTGCACTACCCCGACGCAGCTACGGTCGGGAATGCGGCCATCTGGCAAACCCTCGAGGGGTTGAAAGGCGAGGGCAAGATTCGGTACTACGGGATCGCACTCGGACCCGGCCCGGGAGGTCTCGAGGAGGGGCGCGCAGCGATGCGGAAACATGACCTCGGCTGCATCCAGGCGTACTACAACATCCTCGAGGAAGAGCCGGGCCGCAAGTTCTTCCCAGTGGCCCTCGAGATTAATCAGGGCATGGTCATCCGCGCGCCCCACGCGGGCGGCGTACTCGAGTCGGATGCAAACGCCACGTCCTTTCCGGCGGACGGCGATCTTCAGACGAAGGACGCGGCGTGGATCGAGCGGGCCCGCAAGCAGGCCACGAATCTCCGTTGGATCTATGAGGGAAAAGGGATGACCCTTTCGCAAGCGGCGTTGAAGTTCATCCTCTCTGAAGAGACCGTGGCCTCGGCGCTCCCAAACATTTACCGCGAGGAACAGCTCGCCGAGTACTCCGCGGTCTCAGATTTCGAGACGTTCTCGCAGGTCGAACTCGGCGAGATCGCGGAGCAATTCCGGAAGGGCTTCGGGGTCTGAGGCGACGGATGATCCTCGGCTACGTGGACGTGGAGGACCGCATCTACGACCTGAACTTCGCGACGTTGCGGCTGCGCGTGAGAATCGAAGCGCTGGGACCCAAGGAGGGTTCGCGGGTCACCTTCTCCCAGGTGGCGGGTGCTGGATCGGCATCGTATCGAATCCTCGAAGAAGCCGACGCAATCGCGGAAGTCTTGATGGACCACGACGGGAAGCGCGTGCCGCTTCTCCGCCCGGTCGAGGGCGTGAAGCTCCGGGCGATGCCGAGTGCGGTCCACTACTTCTTCGAGGATCAAGAGGGACGGGAGATGATCTCGATCCCACGGGATGAGATTCTTCGGACGCAAAAGGAGGGCGACGGCATCACGGTGTACGTGAGCGCCGCGAACGTCGCGCTTCCCAAGGAAAAGATCGCGTATGCGGTCCAGCTGCGGCCCGCCGCCCGGGTTCACCGTCTCCTTCTGAATGTGGTGCCGTCGCCTTCCGGATGACGAAATCCTTATTACGAGTCGGTAACTTGGGCGGTCGAGGTCCGACATGTCGTATGATGTCGCGGGTCTGGGTCTCGGTGGCGAGAAGAAAGGCAAGAGGAAGATGTACCTCTACGTCGGGGTCGCCGTCGTGGTCATCGTGATTGTCGTCGTCGGGGTCTGGTGGGCGTACTTCCGAATGTGAGCGGGTCCACCTCATCCGATTCGCGCCGGTCAATTCGGTCGCGACACCAGAGTGCGAGAGCGAGCGGCCGACCGAGTTTCGTTTTATCTCGGATTCGAGATAGAACCAGAAATTCTTAAATAGTGCCGGCCGTATGCTTCGGTTGTCTTTTTGACACCCTTTTGAACGGGAGTGTACGAATGGCAACTATTTCCAGAGAAGTCGAGACCGGCACCACGACGCTGGGCCTCGTCTGCAAGGACGGCGTGGTCCTCGCGGCAGACCGCCGCGCGACGGCCGGGACGCTGATCGCCCACAAGCGAACGAAGAAGGTGTACCGGCTCGACGACAACATCGGCCTGACGACGGCGGGTCTCGTCGGAGACTTGCAGGTCCTGGCCCGATACATCACCGCCGAGGTCGAACTGTACAAGCTCAAGCGAGGCGTCGCGATGCCGGTCGAGGCCTGCGCCACCCTGACGGCGAACATCCTGAGCGGAAGCCGGTTCTATCCGTATTGGGTCCAGCTGGTGATCGGCGGCTGGGACCGCTCCGGCGGGCACGTGTTCTCGCTCGACGCGGCGGGGGGATCCCTGCCGGACAAGTTCGTCTCCAGTGGCTCTGGAAGCCCCTACGTGTACGGGGTCCTCGAAGACCACTACAAGGATGACATGACGCTCGACGAGGGTGCGAACCTCGCGATCCGCGCGGTGACCGCCGCGATGAAACGCGACGCGGTCTCCGGCGAAGGAATCGACGTGGCCCTCATTTCGCCAAAGTGATGTCCGATGACCATCGAGGACATTCTGAACGACGCGCGAAGCGTCGTGAAGAAAGTGGTCCCTGACCACGTGGAAATCACGCAGGTCGACTTCGAAGGCCCCACGATCGTGATCTACACGAAGAACATGGAGGTCTTCGCAGAGTCCAACGACCTCGTGCGACAGATCGCCCAGCAGCTGCGGCGCCGAATCGTCGTGCGACCGGACCCGTCCCTGCTCGCAACGCCGGAGGAGGCGGAGAAGGTCATCCGCGAGGTGATCCCGCCGGAAGCGCAGATCACCGGGATCTATTTCGAGACGGAGACCGGCGAGGTGACGATCGAGGCTCTCTCCCCGGGAATGGTCATTGGCCGCCACGGCTCGATCCTCAACGAGGTCAAGAAAAAGATCGGGTGGGCCCCGAAAGTCGTCCGGACGCCGCCGATTCCCTCCAAGACCGTTGAGGAGATCCGCCAATACCTCCGGACGATCAACGACGAGCGTCAGACGTTCCTGAAGCAGGTCGGCCGGCGACTTGCCCGCGAGGTGCCGGCGGGAGAGAACTACGTCCGGATCACGGCGCTCGGAGGATTCCGTCAGGTCGGACGGTCCGCGGCGTTGCTGAGCACGCGGGAGTCGAAGGTCCTCATCGATTGCGGTGTGTTGATCTCGGAAGACAACGGCTCGCCGTACCTGAACGCCCCGGAGGTCACTCCGCTCCGCGATCTGATGTCCCTGCTCCAGCTCGACTTCATCAAGGTCGCGATGGGCGAGGCCCGCAAGTCCGCGTACGACTCGAGCCACATCCGCAAGGCGGTCGCGAACACGATCCCGCTCAAATATGGCGAGACGACGGACATCGCCCCGGACATCCGGCTCACATTCCAGAACGCGGGTCACATCCTCGGCTCCGGCGTCGCGCACTTCCACATCGGGGACGGGCTGTACAACGTCGCGATGTCCGGGGACATCAAGTTCGAGAAGACCTGGCTCTTCAACCCCGCGGTCAACAAGTTCCCGCGGCTGGAGACGCTCGTCCTCGAGTCGACGTACGGCGGGTATCACGACATCCAGCCGTCGCGACACGAGGCCGCGCAGCAATTGAAGGAGGTCTTACGCCGCGTCTTGACCCGCGGCGGGAAGGTCCTGGTGCCGGTCTTCGCGGTCGGCCGGTCCCAGGAAGTCATGCTCGTCCTCGAGGACGCGATCCGGAACCATCAGATCCCGGAGGTCCCGATCTATCTGGACGGCATGATCTGGGAGGCGACCGCGATCCATACGGCGTATCCGGAGTATCTGAACAGCCAGCTCCGAACGCAGATCTTCCAGACCGGCGAGAATCCGTTCCTCTCCCCGATGTTCAAGAGGGTCGAGACCGCGGATATGCGGGCGAACATCATCGACGACGTCGAGCCGTGCATCGTCCTGGCGACGTCCGGAATGATGTCCGGCGGCCCCATCCTGGAGTACTTCAAAGGCTGGGCGGACAACCCGTTGCACGCCCTCGTGTTCGTCGGCTTCCAATCGGAAGGTTCGCTGGGTCGCCGGATCCAGCGGGAGGCCCGTGAGATCACGCTGACGGACCGCGGGCAGCCCCTGACCCTGCCGATCAAGATGGACGTCGAGACGGTCGACGGCTTCTCGGGCCACTCCGACCGCCTGCAGCTTCTCAACTACGTCGGCACGATGGAGCCGCGGCCGGAACGGGTCATCGTGAACCACGGCGAGGAGTTCAAGTGCTCCGACCTCGCGTCCGGGCTTTACAAAAAATTCGGCCTCGAGACGCGGGCGCCGATGAACCTCGAGACGATCCGACTCAAGTGAGGCCTCGCGATGCCCGCACCGCCAGGCCCCGCCGGGCCGGGATGGACGCGGCGGGCCTCCGGGAGCGCGGTCCTCCTGTTCTTCGTGCTCTCCGGGGGACTTTGGTTGGGCAGTGTCCTCTCGTGGCAGCTGGCCCAACCGGAATTCGTCGTGGTCCTCCTCGCCCTCGCCGCGTTCTTCCCCATCGCCTGGCTCGCGGTCGGGATCCGAACTCGCCCGGTCTGGGCCCTCCAGGTTCGGGAGGAGCCGGCGCGCGTCGCCGGCGCGGTGCTCGAAGCGCTTCGTGACCGGCACCCGACGCCGGCGTCCCCGGCCGATGTCGGCCACGGGGGACTCTTTCGAAGGTGCAATCCCGTCCTGCGGGTCGAGGAACCCCTCTGCTTTATCGGCATCTTTCGGTCGCCGGTCGATGCGTCGACGACGGTTCTGCTGTTCCCTCGGTCGAACAACCGCGAGTCGCTGGATCGGCTTCGAACCGCGATCCGAGCACGCGTCGTGCCGTCGGGATGAGATCGTCGGTTCGACTGTGTCGGCGGATGGTCGGCGAGACTCGGAACGCGTGATGCGCTAGTCCGCCATCGAGTCCATCCAAGCCTGGAGGGCGTCGCGGGCCGCCTCCAGGTTGACGACCTGGTCTTCTCCATTATTCTCGATCGTGAAGCGCTCGAGGACGATCCGTCCGTCGACTTGACGGAACTCGAGCCGAAGGCACGGGATGTCGAACGGGTCAGTTTGCTCGAGCGCCCACGGCTCAAATGCGACCGTCACGCGCTCCCCTTCCGTCACGACGTTGTAGCCTTGGGTCTTGCACAAGCCGTCGAGGAACCGCCACCGCGGGGCGGAGATCTCCGACGCGGACATGCCGCCGGCTAGGTGCCTCGAGGGTCAGGAATGTTAGGCATACGACCTCTGGACAATGTGTGCGGAGCAAACCTTTTGTGTGCACCCGCGATGAACGGCCGTGCGCCGCCCGCACTACGAGAAAGTCCAGGACCTGTTAAGCCCGGAAGCGTTCGAGGCCCGTCTGGACTCCGTTATCGCGGAATGGGGAGGCCTGCTGGACCGCGAGACCGCCGCGATGGTCGTCGTCGAGCGCCTCGGGCGAAGTGTCACGTCGTTCACCCGGGTGGCCGACCTCGAAGAGGGAATGGAGGCGAACCTTCGGGCGACCGTCGTCTCGATTTCGCCGGTCCGCACGTTCACCCGTCAAGACGGGAGGGAGGGACGAGTCACGAACCTGGAGCTCCGGGACGAGAGCGGATCGTGTCGGTTCGCCCTCTGGGACGAGGATGTCGGCCTCGTCGAACGCGGCAAAGTCGCGGTCGGCACGACGGTCCGCGCACTCGATTGCTACGTGAAGCGGACGAACTTCGGTCTCGACGTATCCCGCGGGAAGTTCGGAGCGCTCCTCGTGGAGGCCGCGTGAATGGCCACCCGCGAGACCGAATGGGCGTACTCGAACGACGGCCGGATTGCGTTCGTCTTCCTCGCCCTGGCGATCGTCTTGCTGGCGATCGGCCTGCTGGCCGTCACCGCCTATGGAAGCGATGCCGCGAACGGAGGCGTGGCCTTGCTCGCGGTCGCCATGTTCCTGCTGGTCTTCTCGGTCCTCGTCTTCGTTCCTCGCCTCGCGCGTCGAGGACCCGCCAGCTTCAGCTTCTATTCGCGTCGATCGCTCGACGAGGCCGTGAAGGCCGTCCGGGAGGCGATCGAGGCGTCCGGGCGGACCCCGCGGGTGGACATCGTGAAGTCTCGGTCCGAGCGTCCGCCTCGGATCGTGACGGCGGAGGGGATCCAGGCGCGCTTCCGGATCGAAGTCACCCGGCATGCGGCGGGCTCGGAGGGCGGCCTCGAATGGACCGAGATCGTGGAGTCGTCGGCCTCGAGGGATGGCGCCGAGGCTCAAGCTCTTCGAAAGAAGGTCATGGAGCGCCTCGCAGGCGGGTCGCCGCCCGACGGATGAGGGACCCTACATCCCCATGCCGGGCATCCCGCCCATGCCACCCATTCCGCCCATCCCACCGTGGCCGTGTTCACCGGCTCCCGGCGGCGGGGGAGGCGACTTCCTCGAGGCGATGACGTCGTCGATTCGGAGGATCATGCTCGCGACTTCCGCGGCCGAGTCAATCTCCTGGATTTTCACGCGCAGCGGCTCCACGACGTTGGCCTTCAGCATGTCGAGCGGCTCACCGCTGTTGACGTCGACACCCATCGCCTTTCCGCCCTTCTTCCCGTGGGCGGCCCGAAGTTTGATCAGGACATCGATCGGATCGAGGCCCGCATTCTCGCCCAGGGCCCGCGGGATGACTTCGAGCGCGTCTGCGAACGCCTCGATCGCGAGCTGCTCTCTCCCGCCAACGGATGCGGCGTAGCTCTTGAGCGCCAAGGACAATTCGATCTCGGCGGATCCGCCGCCCGGGATCGCCTTGCCGTCCTCGATCGCCGCGGAGACAACCCGGAGCGCATCGTGCAGGATCCGCTCCACTTCGTCGACCACATGCTCTGTGCCGCCGCGGATCAGGATGGAGACCGCCCGGGCCTTCTTGCAGCCCGTGATGAACGTCATGTCGTCCGTGCCGACCTTTCGCTCTTCGACGAGGTCCGCACGGCCCAGTTCCTTCGGCGTCAGGTCGTCCAGGTTCGTGACGATCCGCGCACCGGTCGCCTTTGCGAGCTTCTTCATGTCGCTCTCCTTCACCCGGCGCACCGCGTAGATGCCTTCCTTGGCGAGGAAGTGCTGGGCGACGTCGTCGATTCCCTTCTGACCCAGGACGACGTTCGCGCCGGAGGCTTTGATCTTCTCGACCATCGTGCGCAGGGTTTTCTCCTCTTCATCGAGGAACATCTGGAGCTTCGCCGGATCGCGGATGCGGATCTCCTCGTTCACCTCGGTCTTCTTGACCTCGAGGGCGCGGTTGATGAGCGCGATCTTCGCATCGCGGACGAACTTCGCCATCCGCGGGTGGACGCGTTCCTTGTCGAGGACAATTCCATCGATGAGGGTCGTGTCCGTGAGGTTGCCGCCGTGTTTCTTCTGGACCAGGATGTTGTCAACGTCCGCGCGGACCTCGCCCGCGACCTCTTCGACGATGGCTTGGACCGCGTCGACGGCGATGTCGGCCAAGAAGTTCGCGTTCGTCCCGACGCTTCGGCCGGACATCGCGGTCCGCGCGATCGACCGGAGCGTGTCCTTGTCGGTCCGCTTGACGGCAAAGGCGAGCTCTCGAAGGAGTTTGACGGCCTCCGCCGCGGCCATGCGGTAGCCGTTCACGATGAGCGTCGGGTGGACCTCCTGCTCGATGAGGCTCTCCGCTTCCTTGAGAAGCTCCCCGGCCAGGATGACGGCGCTCGTCGTGCCGTCGCCGACCTCGTCGTCCTGGGTCTTCGCGACCTCGACCAGCATCTTGGCCGTCGGGTGCTCAATCTCGATCTCCTTCAGGATCGTGACCCCGTCGTTCGTGATCGTCACGTCGCCGAGGGAGTCCACGAGCATCTTGTCCATGCCTTTCGGGCCAAGGGTCGACTTGACCGCGTCGGCCACCGCGCGAGCCGCGGCGATGTTGTTGAACACCGCGCCTTTCCCCTTCTCGCGCTCGGTCCCTTCCTTCAGGATGATGATCTGCTGCCCGCCCATCATGAGAATTCCCGCGGGTCTATACGAGGGCTTCTATATGAGTATTACGACGGTCGCCCTGCTTCATGGCGGCGAGCCCCCGCGGGAGGGCGGATTGCAACGGGGTGAGGTTGAACGCGCGAGTTATAGTTACTTGACCATAACTCGGTGAATCGTCCCCTTGGTTACGAGCGACAGAGATATGCCGATATGGAGGGATTGAGGTTTCGGCATGGACCGCGAGGCGGACTCCAGCGAAAAGGGGGGGCGCGGGTCTATCGACCCCCTCGGGGGGTGGGGGCCGACCGTGCTTATCGTCGCCGGGACTCCCCTCACGCTTCTTGGCGTGTTCTTTTGGGGCTGGGTCGTGCAGAACACAGGGCCCAAATCTTCCCTCCGACACGTTCCTGCCTGGCTTATCATGTCGGGGATTTTTGTGGCATTGGCAGGCGCCCCGGCATGGTTGTTCTGGCGGTTCCTGGCTCGGCGAGCGACCAAAACCAAGTGATTCGCGGCCGGTAAGGATTTGCCGTAACGAGAGGATAGAGGCTTCGGCATGACTGGCGTCACGAGAACCGCTGCGGTGCTGGAGCTTATCGCGACGGTCGCGATCGGGATTTTCTTCATGGCCGTTGGGTTGGTAATGTTGTTCGCCTGGTACTCGGTCGCTTGCGAACTCCTGTGCGGCCGTACCTACAGCTGGTCGAACGCTATCGTTGTCATCATCATTGGTTTCGCATTTCTCGGGCTCGCTCTCTTCAGAGCACGCATGTTTTCCCGCGTCCGCTGAGGCGATGCCGAAAGCAGGTGACCGCGTATCCCGCCTTAGCTTCTCGGCGGGGCGTCCTCGCTCGATAACGCCAATCGTCGAACTCGCCCCGACGGGCACTCCTCCCGGGGACGGTCCCGTCCTCAGTCCGCGGTTTTCTGTTAGACCTTGACCGCCTCAATCACGAGGTGGACCGGAATCTGCGCGACATACGGCCCTTCGGAACTGCCCTCCACAAATTCCTGCGAGGGCGAGGGTTCCTCGAGCGATTGGATTAGTAGGGACGCCGTACGCAAGGCTCCCGCGTACCAGGAGAGAGGTCGATGGTACCCGGTCGTCGTGACGATTTGGCCCGGAGCGATTTGCCAAGGGATCTCGTCGGCGAAGGGCTCTCGGTACTTCTCGACCTTCCGCGAGACTCTCGTCGAACGAAAGAACCGTTCGATCAGCCACGTCGAACTGGGCCCCTGGTCGAAACAGGGATGGGAAAGGCTCGCCACGAATCGGCCGCCACGACGGAGGACCCGACCGACTTCGCTGATCGCGGCGCCCGCGTCCTCCATGTCCATCAAGGCCATGTTGCACGCCACGAGATCCACGCTGGCGTCCCGGAGAAACTCAAGTCGGGCAGCGTCCGCGACACGGTACTCGATCCCGAGTGGCTCCTGCGATTCCCGACCGCGGGCCCGCTGCACAATCGGGGCCGATGCATCGACGGCCACGACTTTCGCGCCTTCCCGGCTGAATCGACGGGAGAGGTACCCGTTCCCGCAGCCGAGGTCCAGGACGCGAAGCCCACGGACGTCCCCCACGACCCGGAGGAAGGTGGGGTCGATGAGGGTTCGGTGCCAGAAATCACCGGTGTCACCTTGCTTCGCGTCGTACCACTCGGCCAATCGCTCCCAGGAACCGGGGCTCATGGAGTTCTCCATGCGGGGTGCCGACATAAGCATGCCGTCCGGTTGGCTTGGAAACATTCGGAAGTCGGAAGCGACGCCCGTCCTTGGTGATTCGTTGGCGTACCCATTCGGGTGTGGTGCGCTGAGATTTATATGGAACCATCATCCTATGGAAGACTAGGTGCCAATCATGGCAGAGAAGCAGGTTGCGGTGTCCGCATCAGACAAGCCAATTCATGTCACCGACGCCGAGTTCGACAAGGTCGTCAAGGAGAAACCCTACGTCATCGTCGATTTCTGGGCGGAGTGGTGCGCGCCGTGTCGCGCGATCGCCCCGATCGTCGAAGAACTCGCGAAGAAGTACGCGGGCAAAGTCACGTTCGTGAAGCTCAACACGGACGAGAACCCGGAGGTCCCGCAGCGATACATGGTCATGGGCATCCCGACCCTGCTCTTCTTCAAGGACGGGAAGCTCATCGATCAGGTCGTCGGAGCGATGCCCCGTGCGCCGTTCGAGGAACGTGTCAAAAAGCATCTGTCGTGACGTTAGTTAGAAATACCGCCCGAATCCTTCGAGGGATTTGATGAGCAGCCTCATCGAAATGCTCGCGAGCAAGAAGAAAGCTCCTCCTGCGCCAACCGAAGCGCTGACGCTGCTCCCTGTCATGCACAAAGAGCACGAGGGCACGTGCGGCCCGAATTGCGACTGCGGACGTCAGGAAGAAGGCGGTTGTTGCGGCGGCTAGCGCGGCCGGTCCTGCGAACACTTTCACGTTTGAGAATCAGTGCCGATAACCGGCACCCTTCGCTTTAATATCCCTAATCGCGTCGATTCCTCCATACGAGGAGGAACTGACGATGGATCCGCTTGAAGCGTCGCGACTCGTGACCGACGAGTATTCTGCAAAGATTCTCGTGGCGACCTTCAAGAAGCCGAAATCCGCGATCGACCTCAGCCGGGAATACGGCATCCCGATCGCCGCGTGCTACCGCCGCATCCACGCCCTCGAGCGCGCCGGGCTGATCCGGTGCACGGAGCGCGCCCTGACCCAGAAGGGCAAGCGCATCTCGCTCTACATGTCCCAGTTGAAGAACGCCTACATCTTCTTCGAGAACGGCCGCGTGCGGGTCCGATTCCAGCTCGCGACCGGCATCACGAAGGACTTCGGCGGCGATTGGAGGGCCGTCGACGTCGTCGAACCGATCCTCCCGACGCAATACCCAACCCAATAACCCCTCCTCCACAACCCACAGGCAGGACCGAGAACCCCTCGTCCTGCCTTTTTTATTCTTGCCATCGAAGGGAGGGGACCGACCGTCGCGGACGGCGTCCCGGGCCCCGGTTGACAAAGGCGCCAACGTCCCATCGTCCGACGGGGCCGCCGGTCCTCTCGGAAATGAGACCATTGACAATTTTCTCTTATCGAGCTAAATTATCTGCACATCCTTAAGTAGCCCCCTCTCCATGTAGGGGGTGGCGAATCGGATGACAGAAACGAAAAAGAGACAGGTAGGAGCGACCGGTGCCATGATACCGGGGAAAGAGCGAATCGAACTCCCGGAGAAGGACGCCGCGAACGTTGAGCGGTTCCTCTTGGAGAAGGAGGCGGACGGCAAGGCGCGTAATACGCTTCGCGCGTATCGTGCGAGCCTCGCAAAGCTCGCCAACATGACGGAGAAGCCACTCGCCGATCTGACGAGGGACCAGTTTACCAAGCTGGTCGTCACGTTGAACGGGAGCAAGTCCGTTCGATGGTACGTCGTCGTGTTGAAGATGTATTTGACCTGGAACGAACGCCGCGATGTGCGCGAGTGGCCGAAG
>VBMB01000109.1 GCA_005878525.1 Methanobacteriota archaeon | reverse complement strand
GGGCACGGACATGGGTCACATGGTCCTCCGCGACGGCAGCCTGGCCTCCTTGCCGGCTCGCGTGGCCTACCGGATGCGCGCGCCGAAGAAGTCCTTGGTCCTCTTGCAAACGAAGCACAGCGAGTGGCTCACATACGCATGGGAAGACATCTGTCTCACGGAGGAGTGACGATGGTCACGCAACAGAAAGCGTTGGTGGAGTCCGGGCGAGCGAACGACCTCGGGTACAAGACCTTCCGCCTCGGCGGCTACGAGTTCGAGCGGAATGCGTACTTCACCATCATCCGCTATCCGGGGGGCGAGTATCACATCCCCGTGGGAGAATTCATGCGCGCGGTCCAGCGGGACATCGGTTGGAACTTCTTCTACGGGATGGTGAAGTTCGACGAGGTCTTCGGGACGTTCAACTTCTACGAGAAAGGCGTCGACATGTTCCTCGGGAAGTACAACGACGCGTGGCAGAAGTCTGGGAAGCACTATAGCGAGATGTTCCCGAACGAGAAGATCTCCGCCACCTTCAAGGCGATCCTCGAGGACTGGGTCCCGCCGGATTTCAATCCGTGGGCCGCTCCGCGAGAGACCGGCAGTCCGTTCGGCCGAAAGCGCGGCGGTCCCCACCCTGCAATCTTCCGCAAGCGGATCGTGACAACGACGATGATCAAGACCCAAAGAACGGACGAGACTCATCCGGTCAACGAGGCGTTCCAGGACCTTCGCGGGAAGGACGGCGAGATGAAGATCAAGCCCGAATACGCGGAGCGGTTCGGGCTACTCAATCTGTACGAGTATCTCGCGCGGAACGACGTGACGTGGAACCCGGAGATCGTTTCCGCCGTCGAGTACAGCCTGTTCTGCCCGACGACGGAAGAATACATCCTGCCGATCACCCACGGCAACGACCGCGTCGAATGGTTCCTCTTGTTGAACGGACAGATCTCGATGGAAGTCCGCGACCGGGACACGGGCATCTTGCTGGCGTACCTTCACATGAAGCCCGGGGACTGCACCGCGATGCCCGCGGACATCTCGCACAACCTGTGGGCTCCGGAGCGGTCCATGCTCCTCGTGTGGGAGAACGGGAACCCGCAGCTGCCCGAGCTCATTCGCCTGGGCAAGACTCCGACCGCGCCGTTGGAGGAGTTCGGGCTCAAGTAGACGTTCGCGCAGACCGTTTCCGGTCCGGGTCCATGCCCAGCCCCCTCGTCAACCGGTATGCGATTTACTTCCATCTCCCGGACCAGGGAAAGGTCCCGCAAACGATCGGTCGGGAACCGAGTCTCCTCATGGCGGTCGAGAGCTGCCTCGTGAGCTACCAAGCCACCGGACACACCGGCTTTGTGATCGAGGATCCACGCAAGCACCGAGAGTTCCAGATCGAGCGCGACCTGCTCCTTCAGTTGGTCTTCCTCCGACACCATGACCGGACGCGTTACTTCGAAATCCTGAACCGCTTGGATCGTGAAGGGAGCCAGAAAGAACTCGTTTCCTTCCTCGCCGCCCACGCGCAGATGTGAATCGCGAGCCTGCCCGATCCGTACCTGGGAAGCGCCGTCGAAAGGGATTTGAGCACCCCGGGCGCTTAAGCGTTCCCGCGCATGGTCCAACCCGCACGATTCCAGTCTCTCCAGACGGAGATGGAAGGCCGTCTCTTCGAACGACGCGAGGAAATCGAAGGCCTGATCCTGGCTGTCCTGTCCCGCCAGCACATCCTCCTCGTCGGGCCGAAAGGGGCCGCGAAGAGCATGATGATCCGAATGCTGGCGGGGTCCATCCAAGGGGCGCACTACTTTGAGCGTCTCTTGACGCGCTTCACACTGCCCGACGAGTTGTTCGGCCCCGTGTCGATCTCGGCCCTGAAGCAAGACCGATTCTCGCGCATCACGCGAGGATATCTGCCCGAGGCCCACTTCGCCTTTCTGGACGAGTTGTGGAAAGCGAACAGCTCGATCCTCAACAGCTTACTCGCAATCATCAACGAACGGCTATTCTACAACGACGGCGAAGTGATTCAATGCCCGTTGGAGACCATGATGGGGGCCTCCGCCGAGCTTCCGCAGGAGGAGGCGTTGTCGGCCCTGTACGACCGGTTCCTCCTCCGCTACCGGGTCGAGTACATCGCCGAGGACGGCCACTTGCTCGAGATGATGGCCGATAATCGTCCTCCGGTCCTGACCACGCGGATCACCTTGGACGAGATTCATGCCGCTCGCGAAGCCGTGGCCGCGGTGGAGTTCGACCGCCCGCTCCTCGAATCGATCGCGAAAATCCGCCGCCGGCTCGAGGGCGAAGGGCTCACCCTCTCCGATCGCCGCTACAAGGAAAGCCTCTCGATCATCCGCGCGAAGGCGTGGCTCCAGGGCCGGACTTACGCGGTCGAGGACGACTTGGCCGTGCTCGCGAACGTCCTCTGGGACGACCCCGCGTCCGAGCCGATGGTCCGCGGCCTGGTCCTGGATGTCGCGAACCCCCACGACAAGCGAGCGCGGGAGATCATGGACGCGCTCCAGGTCGCCCTCACGAACCTCCAAGGCCTCGAAGACGCACGGGATCAGACGATGGCCGCCGTCGAGTTCCTCAGCAAACTCCGGACTGCGAAGGCCGAGCTGCAAGGGTTCCGCGAACGGCTGCGACGCCGAGAGGCGGACGAATCCCAGCTCGTCTTCTTCTTGGAGGAGACCGACCGCTACGAAGCCCAGGTGAAGCGTCAATACCTGGAGAGCGCCTAGGCGGTGCCAATGGCGGTCTTCGGCCCCTCCGGACCGGCCATCTCCAGGAGCGCGATCGTCCACGACCCGTTCGACGAAGAAGCGTTCGAGGAGATCCTCCCCAAGGCGGCGGGGCTCCGTCTCCTGCTGAACGAGAGCGACCTGCCGCTCGTGAACGAGCTTGCGTTCGACCTGTTCTGTTCGTTGTACAAGTACTTCGTGAAGCTCCGGTCTCCCGCGGAAATCACGCCCGAGGCTCAGGGGAATCGGAATCTCTTGGGCCGTGCCCTCGACCTCCGCGAGCACGAGAAACTGCGCGCCTTCACTCGATTGAAACCCGCGGAAACCGCGCTGGCGACGGAGCTCGTGTTAGATGCGCTCCTCGATGAGATTGCCCGGGGACCGCAAACGCCGGACGAACCGACCGGACCGCAAGCGCCGGAGGATGCATCGTCCGAGTCGGCCAAACGCGTAACGACCCAGCGACTTCGCGAAGTCCTGAAAAACGCCGGCGAGGACTTGCAAAGCGTCACCGAGCTCGTCGCGGCGTGGTCCGCCTCCCCCGGACAGGAGACACGCTTGCCCGCGGAGCTCAAGCTGCGCCTGATGCGGGATGTCATCCGAAACCCACGCCTTCGGATGATCGCGTTGCTGTTCGGTCGATACCGACGGCTCGGGCTCCGGGAACGAACGCTTCCGGCGATGCGCGCTAGCCAGGAGGTCGTCGACTTCGTCCAAGGCGGGGATGTGGCTCGGGCGCTCGCGGGGGAGTTGTCCAGCTTCGCGATGGAAGAACGGGAGGACCTGTTCTATTCGAAGGTCGTGACCCACTCGCTCCTGATCTACGAGCTTTGGCGGCGGGAGGAGGAACCACGCGCCGTGTACCTCTGCATCGACAACTCCGGGAGCATGGCAGGCGAAAAGGAGGTGTGGGCCAAGGCGTCGGCCCTCGCACTGGCCCATCTCGCGTTGGCCGAGCACCGGCCGGTCGAGGTCGTCCTGTTCGGAGACGCTGCGGATCCGCTCCGCATCGTCTCGATGTGGCCGGCGGACGATCCGTCGACGCGGCTCGAGAAACTCCTCGATGTGGCGACGTACTTCCTCGGAGGCGGGACGGACTTCGTGAAGCCCCTATCCCACGTCCTCGAGGCGATTGAGACGGGACATCACACGGGCAACGATCTCTTGTTCGTGACCGACGGGCTGTGCCCGATTCCGGAAGAGTTCGTGCGGCGGTTCCGCGAGGCGAAGGCGCGCTACGATCTGCGCATGACCTCCGTATTGATCGGCGAAGAGGCACTCGCGTTGAGGGAGATCTCCGACACGATTCACCGATTGGACGAGGCCCTGGAGGCCGGCGAGGCACTAACCGCGCATTTCGCCTCGGCGTTCCTCGAACGCGGGCACGAACCGCTCCACGCGGTCCGCGGGCCGCTCCGTCCGGGTCGCGGGACGCCTCTTCTCTTCGACCACTTCCTCCCAGCCGAGGACCCGGACTAGACTAACCCGTAGTGTCCAAACCGCGACCTGATTCCCCGCAGAGAGGCGGCCGAGCGCCCAGGCGAACGGTCACTCCATGGCCGCGGTCATGCGCTCTTCCGCCCCGGCGAGGAGCAGTCCGATGGCGACGACGACGAACGTCAGGCCCAAGGCGATGAGCGACTGCCCCGTCACGTTGATGGGGCCTGGGAACGCGAAAGAGGCTGCACCCGGCGTCAGAACCCACCCGGCGACCGCCAAGATGATGCCGAGGACGAGGAGGCCGAGGTAGATCGCCAAAGCACGCAGCATGGTTTACCACCTCACCCGCGAGGTCGATCGTATCGGATTGAACAGGAGGCCGAGATTCACGCCCCAGATCATGTGCCAGAACAAGTTCGTGAAGAGGGCTTGAACCCCATATGGTCCGAAGCAAGTAAGGAACGGTCCGACTCCACAAGGAAGCTGGAAAGGGCCCGTCAAAGTGGGGCCCAGAAGCGCGCCGATCAGGAGAGGCATCCAAAGAGCCGAGCTGATGATCCAAAGCGCCCCGCCCCAGATGAGCCCTTTGACGAGGTTCACGGTCGGAGTCATGGGCCGGAGGGGCTTGATTAGCACTCCCAGGACGGGACTGATGATCAGGCCGAAGATCAACGCCCAGATGATCCCGTCGATCATGTGGATGATGCCGCCGATGACGAACGTCGTCGACGAGACCGGAAAAGTCAGATCCCCCAACGCGAGACGCCCGTTGAGAGTATTGAAGTCGAACTGCGGAAGCTTGACCCCCGGGAACCACAGACCCGTGACCGTCGCAACCATCGTGGCGATAAACCCCGCGGCCGCGGCGCTGGTCGCCGCATTCTTGCCAATCAGAAACCGGGCGTTCGAATCTGACCCCTCGTGGATCCTCTCTCCCCCGGCCGGGCACCGCTGGCTACATTATATAACCTTTCACAGGCACGCCAGACCCGCCCTCCGGTCTAGATTCCGGACGAAATCTCTTTACCGTCGGGTTCCCTGTGAGCGTCAATGACGGACCTCGACGAACGTGGTCTCTTCATTGGCGGCGCGTTCGTCCCGGCCCATTCGGGCGCGACCTTTCCGGTCCACAATCCTCACAACGATGAGGTGTTCGTTCGCGTGGCGGAGGCGCGCGAAGACGACGTCGAGGACGCGATCGCCGCCGCCCGATCCGCGTTCGAAGGGCCTTGGGGCGCCCTGACCCCGAAGGAACGGGGGAAGCTCCTGCTACGGCTCGCGCGCCTGATCCAGGACCAAGGCGAGTCGATCGCGCGATTGGAGGCCAAGAATTCGGGCCATCCGATCCGCGACGTCCGACGGTTCGACTTGGTGCGGACAGTGGACTGGTTCGAGTACTTCGCCGGAATGACGACGAAGATCCAGGGGGACGTGATTCCGTCGTCCTTCCGCGGCGTCTTGAACTACACCCTCCGGGAACCGCTCGGGGTCGTCGCTCAGATCGTCCCGTGGAACTTTCCGTTGATGTTCGTCGCCTGGAACATCGCGCCGGCACTGGCCGCGGGGAACACCGTGATCCTGAAGCCGGCGGAGTACACGCCGCTCAGCGCGCTCGAAATCGCGCGGCTCACGAAGGAGGCCGGTTTCCCGCCCGGAGCCGTAAACGTCGTTCCCGGCAAGGGCTCGATCGCCGGGGCCGCCCTCGCGCGCCATCCCGGGGTGGACAAGATTTGCTTCACCGGTTCCGTCGAGGTCGGTCAACAGATCATGCGGGAGGCCGCAACGAACCTCAAACGGCCGCTCCTCGAGCTCGGCGGGAAGGGCCCGAACATCATCTTCGACGACGCGGACCTGGACGCGGCCGTCCAAGGGTCGCTGTTCGCCGCGTTCCACAATCAGGGCCAGGCGTGCATCGCGGGATCCCGGATCCTCTTGCACGAATCGGTCTGGGACAAGTTCCTCGACGCTTTCTTGCCGCGAATCCGATCCCTCCGCATCGGCGACCCCTTGGACGAGAAGACGCAGATGGGTCCGCTCACCTCCAAGGATCACCAGAAGCGGGTCTTGGAATACGTGGACGTCGCGAAAGGCGAGGGCGCGGAGATTTTGTACGGAGGGAAACGACCGGACACGCCGGAGACGTCCCGCGGCTATTACGTACTTCCCACCCTCGTGCGGGCGGAGGACCCGGGGATGCGAATCTGCCAGGAGGAGGTGTTCGGCCCGTTCATCACGGTCACTCCGTTCGCCAAAGAGGAAGAGGCGGTGGCAATCGCAAACGGGGTCCCTTACGGCCTTGGCGCGGGCCTCTGGACACAGAACCTGCGCCGCGCTCACGGAGTGGCGGCTCAGCTCCGAGCCGGAATGGTGTGGATCAACTCGTACAAGCTCGTGGATCCGGCCTCCCCGTTCGGCGGGATGAAGATGAGCGGCATCGGGAGAGAGATGGGATTCGAGACGATGCGCGAGTACACCCAGGTGAAGAGCGTCTGGGTCGGATACGATTTCGAGCCGTGGCGCTGGCCCGAATGACGCGCGTTCTGTGTTCGACTCCCGAATAGATTTAATCCTTACTCGGCGCATCCCGTCATCGCGGAGTGGGGGAGGCGCGCAAAGTGTCGGAGGGATCGGTACGCCCGAAGCGAAGACGGTCGGGCCATCGCGGCAGGATGGTCGTGTTAGGACTCATCCTAATCGGAGCGGGCCTCGTCGTCTTCCGGTATTCGGCCGAGATCGCGGGCCAGCTCGATTCGTACATCAGCCCACCGCCGGATAGCGGCAGCAATATGACCGGGCTGGTCAGTCCCGGAGGCTGGTATCTCCCCTTCGCGGTTTGGGGATTCGGTTTCACCCTGATCGGGCTCGGAGGGACGATGCTCCGCAGCGCATTCATGTCCGCCGCCATGGGCGGAGGCGGGGGCCCCATTGGGGGCGGAGCGGGGATGTCGCCCGACATCCTCGACACATACATGCAGCAGGCTCTCTCCGCCACCCGCGGGGCAACCAGCATGCCGGGAGTCAATCCGGCGCCGCCGAAGGAAGTGGTGAAGGTCAAGTGTCGAAATTGCGGCAATCTCGAAATGGAAGACGCTGCTTTCTGTCGGAAATGCGGTAAGCCGCTCTAGACCGAAACGACCTCGCCGGTCCCCGACAGCTAGAGTTCCCGGAGGACGGGGATCGGCTATCCGGAGACGCGCGATCCGGCGGCGGCGGAAGTTAGTGACAAAAGAGAACATTCGAAGCGATAGATATATCGCCCTGAAACAGGCAATCCGAAGCCGAGCGTTCACCAGCCATGGCAGATCTCTGGGTGGTCGTCGGCTTCCTCGCATTCTTCGGGACCATCACGGGTCTCCTCGCCATGACTTTCCTCGCCTTCACGCGGATGGACAAAGACGTCCGAAGGGCCCGGATGTTCATCATGGAAAAGCGGATTCAGCGTTTCCTTGGTGCGTTTACTTTCGCGTTCATCGCCCTCACGGTGCTCATTTGCGCTTCCACAATTGCCATCGGCCTCCCCGCGGCGGTCGGAACCGGGCTGTTGGTCGTCTGGTTGGGCGGCATGGGGTACGGGACCTACGAACTGTTCCTCATCGTTCGGCCGCCGAAAGGCACGCTACTCCGTCTCGTGAAGAAGTCGAATACCGGCCGCTCGGTGCTCCTCGAGAAGGCCGCGATCCTGGACCGGTCCGGGAGGGAACGGGATGCAGCGAAGTGAGTCGCGACGGAAGGCCGCCCTCTCCAATTTCTCGGACGAAGGCATCGAAGGACAACTCGGGAAAATCTTGGGCGATTTCCGTCGGAAGGCGACCGGCATCCGCGGCTCCGTGATTGCTGACGGAAACGGATTGACAGTGGCCAGCGACTTCCAAGGCCAGGTCAGCCCGGCCGTCCTCTCGGCGATGAGCACGCTAATCGCGCAGTCCGGGGCCCGCGTCTTCGAGAACATCCAGAAGCCTGCTCACGCTCGTCGACCGAAGCGCCAACCTGGGAGTCCTCAAGATTGAAATGAAGCGCACCGCCGCGCGGATCGCGGAGGCGCTCGGCATTGCCTTCGGCACCTCGTCTGGCATCTCGGAACTCTTCATCATCACCAAAGCCGGAATCCTGATCCGCCACTACTCCGACACGCTACGGACCGACCTCGATCGAGACATCCTGAGCGGGATGCTCGTCGCAGTCCAAGAGTTCGTGAAACAGACCCTTTCGTCGAAGGCGGGAAATCTCGACGAGCTTCGGTACGGGACCTACACAGTCCATTTCGTCCGGGGCCTCCACACCATCGCGGCCGCGGTCGCGAAGGACTTGGACGCCGAGCATGTGAAGTACGCCGTGAGCGACGCCTTGCAGGACTTCGAGGACCGATACGCCGGGATCCTCCCGACGTGGAATGGGGACGTCAGCGAGTTTGCGGGCATCGACGAATGTTTTGAGAAGGTCCTCAAGGCCTGAGAGCAATCTCCGCTGGGCAAACGGCGGCAGCGTCGGGAAACCCACAAGCTGTGGATCAAGGACTCGGACTCGTGTCAAGAGCCCTTGAGAAGCTACGCCCGTTCCATTCGAAGGGACTTGATCCGTCCCCGGGCGACGGAGAACCGGCCGACGGATCGACCGCTCGGCGATCGAACGGTGGCGCGAATCTCCCCGCCCTCCGGCTCCATCTGTTCGACCGCGATGTCCTGCGGGACTCGATACGTCAAGAGCGAGGAAGTGATTGCCCGGATCCCGGCCGACTCCCGCCCCGAGGCGTCTCGGAGCCTCGCATCCGTCGTGAACAGATTGAGGGCGTCGACCAGTCGACCTCGTGCCAGGAAATCGTAGAACCGTCGTACCACTTCTTCCGCGCGGAGCGTCGCGGACCCCCCTGATGAACCCATTGTTCGATACACCTCATCCGTGGGGGACAAAGTCTCCGCTCGTATTCTCCATAGGCCTATGGGGTTTACGTGCCCAGGTAGACGGCGTGGTCGATCGCGATCTCCGCGATGTCGGTGGCGTAGTTGGCCGTCCGACCCAGGCTGTCCACGATCGCCGCCAAGGCGAGGAGCTCCTCCCCTTTCCTCGTGGCGACATGATGCGAGAGTCCATTGATCAGCTTCTGGTGCCTCGCGAGGTCGTCGACGGCCTCGTTCGCCGCGTCGACGTCCGCGGTGAGGAGGGCGGTGAAGGCCTTGTCCAGGATGGCCATGGCCGATTCCCGGGCGGCGTCCATTTCCTTGATCAACCTTGGTTCGAGCCGGCCCTCCGCGAACGTGGGATACGTCCGGGCGATGCGCTCCGCGTGGTCCCCGATCCGCTCGAGCAACTTGGCGATGAGCCGCGAATTGTGCAGCTCGATCTTCGATGCGGCGTTCGGGGGTGGCGCGCCCGCCGTGTGGGCGACGTTGTACTGTTTCGCGACCATCCAGTAGAGCCGGTCGACGTCTTGGTCCCTCTGGGCCACGTCGCGCGCAAGGGCTTCATCGTGCGTCCGGAGGGCCTCCAGGGCATCCTCGTGCATCGCGCGAACGATCAAGTGCATGCGCCGGAGACACTTCTCCGCGCTGAGCTCGGCGGTGTCCGATAGATCCTGGATGATGACGGCGTTCCTCGACTCCTCGATGACCTCCGGTCCGATGACCATGTGGCTGAACTCCCGCGCGACCTTTCGTACGAACGGGGCCATCTCGGACGGGAATCGAATCTCGATGAAGCTGAATCCCCCGATGTATGCGCCGATCAGTTTCCTCAGGAGGTGGTCTCGACGCTCTTCGCCCTTCTCCTCGAACAATCGGCGTCGCATCGGGACCTTGTCGGCCGGCCTCGGACGAACCGAAACGGCGCCATCTCCTTCCGTCTCCAGAAAGACCGTGTCGCCGGCCTTCAGGCCCGCGTCCAAGACCCAGCGCTTGGGCAGGGACACGACGTAGGTCGAACCTCCGGTCAGCTGGAGTTTTCTTCCTTCCATTCCCCTCACTCCTTGGCTACGAAGATGCTATAGAGTCAAAAGGATTACTTCCGTAGACTATATAGATTTTCCTTCGACACCGTTTGACAGGGAATATTTCGTCGGGAACCGTCATAGAGCGCCGGGGTCTCCTTCGGACTAAGGAACAGGAATCGGTGGAAACTAGGAGGAGTCGGTGAGTCCAATGGCAGCAACACCGGAAGACAAGGAGCGCCTGCGGCGGGGTTCGCCGCGCAACGTCGGGATCGTGGTGGCGGTCATCGTCATCGCGTTGGTCCTCGTTGCGGTCGCCGTCTTGGCGGGATTGTTCAACCCTGCGCCCGTGCAGAGGGTAACGCTCCTGGGTTCGGGGGCGACGTTCCCGTACCCGTTGATCACGAAATGGTCGAGCGTGTACGTAAACGAGACCGGCGGACGGGTGCAGGTGAACTACCAAGGGGGCGGGAGCGGGGCCGGAATCCAGGCGATCACCGCGAAGACGGTCGATTTCGCCGGTTCGGACGCTCCGCTTAAGCCGAGCGAACGCGCGGCGGCTCCGGGGTTGCTGCACATCCCGGAAACGATCGGAGCGGTCACCGCGGCGTACAATGTCGCGAGCCTTTCGTCCGGCCTCAACCTGACCGGACACGTGCTCGGTGAAATCTTCCTGGGAAAGATCACGACGTGGAACCACGCGAATATTTCCGCCCTGAACCCGGGAGTCGTCTTGCCGAGTTCCACGATCACGGTCGTGCACCGGTCGGACAGCAGCGGGACGACCTTCGTTTGGACGAGCTATCTCCACCTCGCGAACCCCGGGTGGAACTCCAGTGTCGTCGGCAAGTCGATCAACTGGCCGGTTGGAATCGGTGCGTCCGGGAATGCAGGGGTGGCGGGAAAAATCCTGACGACCCCGGATTCCATCGGCTACGTCGAGCTGGCCTACACCGTCCAGAACTCGATGAAGGTGGCGAAGATCCGCAACCCGGCAAACAACTTCGTCTCCCCGAGCCTGGCGAGCACCGCCGCGGCCGCGGCTTCGGCGCCGACCTTCCCGAGTCCCGACGGTGACTGGAATAACGTCTCGATCCTGAATGCCGCGGGCGCGAACAGCTACCCGATTGCGAGCTTCACGTACCTGTTGGTCTACAAGGAGCTCAACACGATCGGGACGTCGATGACTCAGGCGAAAGCGCAGGCGTTGGTCGACTTCCTGTGGTGGTGTGTTCACAATCCGGGCGGGCAGCAGTACGCCGCGGGCCTGGTCTACCCGACGTTGCCGCAGACGGTCGTGACGCTCGATGAGCAGGCGATCCGCAGCATTACGTTCAATGGACAAACGCTACATAGCTGAGGATCGGTTCGCGATTGAACGGCGAATGCACCCTTTCCGCAGATCCCCGGGCGTCGGCCGACCCGTTTCGCCTGACACCCTGGGAGACCCTTTGTTTCAATGGTTTTCGACCGCCGTCGCCTTGGGTGTGGTCGGGCTCCTCGTCCTGATCACGGTCATTCTCTCCCTGGCGGCGCAAGATTCCATCCGCACCTTCGGCCTCGGATTCTTGACCGGCAACGTTTGGAACCCCGTCCCTCCCTTGGTCTTCGGGGCGGTCCCGTTCGTGTACGGGACGCTGGTGACGTCCGCGCTCGCCCTCCTGTTCGGAGTCCCGATCAGCCTGGGCATCGCCATCTTCCTCTCCGAGCTCTCGCCTCCATGGCTGCGAATCCCGCTGACGTACGTCGTCGAACTGCTCGCCGCGGTCCCGTCCGTCGTGTACGGATTGTGGGGGATCTTCGTCCTCGGGCCGGTCATGCGGGTCTCCGTCGAGCCGGTGGTCCAAGACATCTTCGGATTCCTGCCCATCTTCCAGGGGAATCCCATCGGGACGGACAAGTTCACTGCGGGCGTCATCCTCGCGATCATGATCATCCCGACCATCTCCGCGGTGTCGCGGGAGGCCCTTCTCGCGGTCCCGGACAACCAGCGAGAGGCCGCCTTGAGCCTCGGTGCGACCCGCTGGGAGACGACGCGTGTGGCGGTCCTCCGGTACGCTCGCGCGGGGATCTTCGGGGCCATCATCCTCGGCCTCGGACGGGCCGTGGGTGAGACGATGGCCGTCACCATGACGATCGGGAACCGCAATGCGATTTCCGTCTCCCTGTTCGACCAGGGACAGACCATCGCAAGTTGGATCGCGAACAACTTCCTGAACGCCACCGACCCGCTTGAGCTGAGTGCACTCATCGAACTGGGACTCGTCCTGATGCTCATGTCGCTCGTCATCAACGTCTTCGCGCGACTCATGTTGGGCCGGGTCCTCCGCCGTGGCGAGGGAGCCGCGTGACCTTCCGGTTCGATCGGGACACCCGGCGGCGGTGGAAGGATCTCGCGATGAACGTCGCGGCCTTCCTCTGCGTCGTCCTCGCGCTGATCCCTCTCGGGAGCCTCCTCTTCGAGGCCTCCGTCCGCGGCCTCCGCTCCATCACGCCGAGTTTCTTCACGCTCACGACGGCCAATGGCGGCATCGGAAATGCGATCCAAGGCACTCTCATCCTCATCGCCCTGACCGCCGTGATCGCACTCCCGGTTGGCATCTTGACCGGGATTTATCTGGCCGAGTACGGGAAGAATCCCGTGGGCGCCGCGGTCAGGTTCTTCGTCGATGTCATGACCCAGATCCCGTCCATCGTGGTCGGCATCTTCGCGTTCTCCCTCATTCTCGAGCTCGGCGCGGCCGGAATTGTAGACAAGCGACTCGTCTTCAGCACGACCACGGGGGTCATCGCCTTGTCGACAATCATGATCCCGTTCGTCGCCCGGACCTCTGAGGAGGCTCTTCGCCTGGTGCCCATCTCGACGCGCGAGTCGGCGCTCGCCTTGGGGATTCCCCGGTATCGAGCGATCCTCCGGGTCGTGCTGCCCTCCTCGAGCAGCGCCGTGATTACCGGGGCGTTGCTCGGGATCGCGCGGGTCGGCGGCGAAACGGCGCCGCTCCTCATGACGTGCCTCGGGAGCCCGTTCTGGTGGCAAGGTCTGGATCAACCTTGCGAGTCGTTGCCGCACACCATCTACGTGTTCGCGCTCGGCCCGGACTCGGCCCTGAACCAAGCCGCCTGGGGAGCCTCCCTGATCCTCGTCCTCATGATGCTCGGGATCGCCATCGTGTCGCGGGTCGTCATCCGGCTTCGTTCCGTCTCGAGGTGAAGAGGCGATGGCCGCGAAGATCCGCACGGAGAAGGTGTCGGCGTGGTACGGTCCGAAGAAAGCGATTGAGGACATCACCTTGGACTTCGAGGAGCAGGCCGTCTCCGCGATCATCGGACCGTCGGGCTGTGGCAAGTCGACGTTGATCCGCTGCCTGAACCGAATGCACGAGACGATCCCCAAGGCGAGGGTCGAAGGGAAGGTCCTCCTCAGCGGGGAGGACATCTACGGGTTACCGGCGGTGACGGTTCGTCGACGGATCGGAATGGTGTTCCAGAAAGCCAATCCGTTCCCGACGATGTCCATCTACGAAAACGTCGCGGCGGGCCTTCGGTTGAACGGAGAACGCAACCGAGATCGGCTCGACACGGCCGTCCTGGAGAGCTTGAAGCAGGCCGCCCTCTGGGACGAGGTGAAGGACTCGTTGGAGAAAAGCGGGGCCAGCCTGTCCGGAGGCCAACAACAGCGGCTCTGCATCGCGAGGGCCCTCGCCGTACGTCCGGAGGTCCTCCTCATGGACGAGCCGTGTGCGGCCCTCGATCCGATCGCGACGGCGAAAATCGAGGACCTCATCTTTGACCTGAAGAAGGACTATACGGTCGTCATCGTGACGCACAACATGCAACAAGCCGCACGCGTGGCGGAGACGACGGCCTTCATGTATCTGGGCCATCTCATCGAGGTGGGCCCAACCCGCGAGCTCTTCGAAAGGCCCAAAGAGACGTTGACAGAAAGCTACATCACGGGGAGGTTTGGGTAGTGCCGCAAGCCGCAGAACGGAAAGCACTCCAGAAGGGGCTCCTGAAACTGAACGAGAACATGGTGACCCTCGCCGAGCTCAGCGAGCTCGCGATCCGGAAGGCGATCGACGCCCTGACACGGCTCGACGGAGAGGTCGCGCGGGAGGTCTTCACAATCGACCAGGAGGTTTACGGCCTCCAGCTCGAGATCGAGCACACGTGCGTCGACCTCATCGCGCTCCATGCACCGGTCGCTCGGGACCTCCGAACGATCACGACGTCCCTGAAGATCACGACCGACCTAGACCGAATCGGGCGGTACGCCAAGGACCTGGGGGAGCTCACCTTGCAATTCGGTCCTTCCGCCCGCGGCGTGGAACCGGAACTCACGCGGATTCGGGAGATGGCGGACACGACGAAAACTTCAACGAGCTCGTGCGCCGGATGACCGACGGAAGTTTGAAGATCGAAACGGGCGCGAGATACATCCTGGTGAACCGATACCTCGAGCGCATCGCGGACCATGCGGTCAATATCGGCATGCGCGTCGTCTACATGGTCACCGGAGATTGGCTGCCGCGGGAGCGGGCTGCGGACCGAGCGAAGCGGATCCCGAAGTGATCCGACGGTGGAGCACCTCTATAGACCTCGGATTCCACCCGAGACCTCGTCGGTCAAGTTCATTCCAGGCGAACCCGTTCTTCGTTTGATGAGAAAAACACCTGAAGAGAGCGGCGAGAGAGACTTCGATCTGTGGAAGCTCGATCGCGACGCCCAAGAAGAAACACACCAAACGGAATCCGCTCTGAAGTGACGGGCCATTGTCCCGAACGCGGAGACGGAATGGGGAAAGTCGCCCGTGGACTTCGCCGTGGGCGGAGACCATGCGGACATGGTCGGCCTCCTCGAGCGGGCCACGGGCGGTGGGAAGGGACGCTCGGCCTAGAAGTCCTTGAGGGCTGCGTTGTCTTCGCTGAACACCTGCTCGAAGTACGCGAGAGTGCCCTTGCGGACGTCCTCGTCGCTCGCGCCCTGGCGGTGGAAGTCCCCGACGACGATGACCTTCGTCTTGTCGGCCATCGGGACGTAGGTGTGGGTCTGCTTCGATCCCTTCGATGGACCTTCCAAGACTTGCAGCTCGAACCCGAACGGCGGGTCCATCCGCATCTGCCAGATCTCTTCGGCCTTGCCTTGCGGCCCCGCGATCTCGGCCCGGATCTTCATCGTGTTCCCCTTCTGCTCCAGGACCTTCTGGCTCAGGATCGTCTCATGCTGGTGGCTCTCGGGATCCTGCAGATACTTCCAAATCTTCTCGATCGAGGCGTCGAACACGCCGTCGTCTCGCACGTATACCATTCGTTTCTCCTCCGGGACATGGACGATGTCCCGGCGACCTATACTTTGTATACTATTTGAAGGCGGCAGGGAAGGATAGTATATCACAAGCCCGGAATGTCCGTTTCAGTCCAGGGGCCCCGCTGAGATTTAGCGCCGAATCAGGCGGGAATTCCCGACTTCCACGTCGTGTCCTCAACCGCCTCCACCGCCAGGGAATTTGATTCGTTCCCCATAACGCCAGGGTTAACCCGAATGACTTCCCCTGGCCGACCGGCACGAACGCGGGCGGCGAGCCAGTCGGATCCCCACCCGTGATGCGGAGCGTGTTCCTTCCAAGCGGCGAGACCGAGGAGTCGCGCCCCGCAGTCGGGGCAGAGCTCCCTGCGCCAGGAATCATCATCCACATGTTGCACGGCAAAGACTGATTGTGCCATCGTCACGGCTCAACGGGGGTAAGGTAGTAATATTCTATTCGACGTTTAATTTCGAAAGGAATATTCACATCGGGATATCGATATGCCGCAATCATTGTCGGCGATCGGGAGTCGCAATTCGTGAGCGGGCCTTGGGATTCGAGCCTTGAAAGGGTTTGCGGGCGGACGCTCGCATCCTCGACGGAGCCCTCGAAATGAGCGGAAAAAGCCTAACGGTCCGAATGGGCTTATAGGGCCTCCGTCATTTCCGCAGGTGAGGCTGGAGGGATACCGTGGCCTTGCTCCGCTACGCCGCGGCAGACGTCTTTCGCAGTCGGCGACGGACATTGACCGCGGTCCTTGGTGTGCTCCTCGCGGTCACGTTCATCGCAGGAACATTCATCGCGATCGATTCGTCCACGCGGGCGACTCTGGATGGAATCCTCGCGAACTACCCGGCCGATATCCAGTTCCAGGCAGGCCCCGGCAATGCGACCCAAATCCGAGAAGCCGTCGAGGCGATCCCCGGCATCGTCCGCGTCGCGACGTGGCGTAACGCCCAGTTCTCCGAAATGGAATCGGCTTCCTCCGGAGGACGGACGTACGCCCAAGTCGTCGGAATCGAGCCCGACCGTCCTCCATCGTTTCTCGACGGGATTACAGTTACCGCAGGCAGTCTTTCGCTTCCAAGAGGCACGGTCGCGCTGAGCGAGGACCTCGCCAAACAAGTGAACGTCACCATGGGCGGCACCGCCGCTTTCGTGTACCGTTCGTACAACATCACCGGAAACGAGACACTCACCCGCCTTGATGTCACGGTCGGTGGCCTCTTCCGGAATCCGTATACCGGCCAGGGCCCTTTCTATGCGCCCGCGACAGCTCTCGTCCAGATCCGGGATGTCGACTGGTATGAACAGCAACTGGGCGTGGTCTCGTACGGCGGAAATTCCATCGGGGGAGAAATCCGAATCTATCGGGATCGGCTTCTCGACCCGTACGACCTCGCGGCGTCCCAGCGAAACCTCGCGCGCCTCGACCGCCAAATCGACGAAGTCCTCGCGCCGTTCCAGGGTCACGTGACAATCGACTACGTCGGGAATGCGATTAGCAACTTCGCCACGACCATCACGATTCAGCGGATCATCTACCTCGCGCTCTCCACTCCGGTCTTGCTGCTCGGCGTCTACCTCGGGGCGATTGGCGTGGACCTGGGCCACGCGGAACGTCGACGCGAGCTGGCGGTCCTCAAGACCCGAGGGGCGACCCCTCGGCAACTCGTCGGGCTCCTACTCGTCGAGGCGTCCCTCGGCGGTGCAATCGCCGCGATCGTAGGCCTTGTCGCCGGAGTCGGCCTGAGTCGTCTCTTGCTCACCTTCGTGAGTCCGTTCAGCACTCCGACCGCGCCACGATACGAGGTCGTCGTCCTCACCCCGTCGACGGTCGTCATCGTGACGATTCTGTCCGTGACTTTCATGGCGATCACGAGCATCCGATCGGCGCGGCGAACGGCGCGTATCCCGATCGTGGAGACCCTCCGGTACTACGCGCCCGGGGAGGCTCGGATTCAGTATCGGCCTTGGGTTGACATCCTCCTCATCACGTTGGCGGTGGTCACCTACGGGATGGTCCTCTATGCGCGCACGAATCCCCAGGACTTTTTCACGTTCCTGATTGGTGCGCTCTTTTTCATTGTCCTGCCCTTCACCCCAATCTTCCTCATCGTCGGGACGACCCGGCTGCTGACCCGTGCCACGGGTCGCGTCTACGAATGGACCGCCCGCGTGTGCAAGCCGTTCGCGAAGAACTTGTACTACGTCATCAGCCGGAACTTGCGGCGAAACCCGCGGCGATCCGCGAATGTCGCCGTCATCATCGCCCTCGGAATCGCGTTTGGGATGTTCATCCTCGTGACGTTCTCGTCGCAGCTCGCCTATCAAGAACGCCAAGTTCGTGCATCGGTCGGTGCGGATGTTGCACTGGACGCGCCGCCTTCCAATGCCACGTTCGCCGCGAACCTCAGCGCACTCCCCGAGGTGGGAGGGGTAACCCTGTTGCGGACCGTTCCCGGCTCTGTTCCATACTGCTGTGCGGGTGTCTATGCGCTGGACCCGGCGACGTTCTTCGCCGTCACGAATCCTGAGCCGTGGTACTTCAGTGGAGGAGGTGGAGCGGAGGCGGCACGACAGGTCCTCGCGATCCCCGGGCAGGTCCTCGTCACCGAGGCGTACCTCCGTAACGCGTACTTGGCCGTCGGAGACCGTCTCCGTTTGGAAGGAAGCGTGTACAACGGGATGAATTACACGGGCACGGTCATTGTGAATACGACGATCGGAGGGACCGTCCGCGGCCTGCCGGGGACGACCTACTACGGGTTTGGTATGCCCCAGACCATCTACGGAAGCTTGGACACGATGGGACCTCTCCTCGACGGGCAGCCGTACCGGGGCTATGGCGCAGACCGGTTCCTCATCGCCCTTCGTGCCAACGCCGATTGGCGAGCCGCGAAAGCGGACATCGTGGCCCTCGGAGCATCCAACGTCCAAGTCGCCGCCGAGCAGATTGAGCAGCTCCGCTCGAACCCCGTGTTCCGCGCGTTCTTTGGTTTCATCGAGCTCGAGATGGCGTTCATGGTCGTCATCCTGACGGCAGGCCTTGGCGTCATCCTGTACGCCGCGACGCTTGAGCGGGATGTCGAACTTGCCGCAATCCGGGCCCGGGGCGCGAGCGGGTGGCAGACGGCGGGTCTCCTGATCGGCGAAGCTACCTCGATCATGCTGATCGGCCTCATAGTCGGCACGGGCATCGGCATCCTCGCGGCGTACCTTTCGACCACCTTCATTGCGGCGGGCCCGGGGACGGCAGGGGAGTCGCTGGTCCCGGTCCTCTTCGTGCTCCCGCCGGAGGCGCTGCTCCTCCTCGTATTCGCGCCCGCCGCGATGCTCCTCACGTCTTTCGCGGTCACGATTCGCGTCGCGCGCATGGACATCGCGCGGGTCCTCAAGCTTCGAGGTGGCTGATGTGCCGAACATCCGAACCAAAGACCTGATCAAGGTGTACCGAACCGGGAAATCCGAAGTGATCGCGCTTCGAGGCCTCGATATGCATGTGGCGGAAGGCGAGCTCGTCGCCGTTCAAGGACCGTCGGGTTGCGGGAAGACCACGCTGCTGAATCTCATCGGCGGGATTGACCGCCCGACTGCAGGCCGAATCGAAGTCGACGGTTCCAACCTCGTTGACTTCGCAGATGGAGACCTCGTCAAGTATCGCCTCGCGAAGGTCGGCTTCATCTTCCAGTTCTTCAACCTCGTCCCCACGCTCACCGCCGAAGAAAACGTCGAACTGCCGTTGCGGTTGGCGGGGAGGAGTCCCTCAATCCGGGCGAAACGTCGGAAGGAGCTGCTCGAGCTTGTGGGCATGACGCAGCGGTCGAGCCACCGCCCCGACGAACTGAGCGGCGGCGAGCAGCAACGGGTCGCCATCGGGGTCGCCCTCGCGAACGATCCGCCGCTCCTCTTGGCGGACGAGCCGACCGGCGAACTCGACACGAAGACCGGGCAAGAGGTCCTCGACCTGTTTCGTCGCCTCAACCAGGAGTTCAAGAAGACGATCGTCGTCGTGACGCACGACGCCCGCGTGTCCCACATCGCCCATCGGGTCCTCGAGATTCAAGACGGGAAGATCCTCGGCGAGACGGCGGCCGCGTAGGCTGCGCGAACGTCCCGGGTTCAGTAGGTCCGCTCCTCGGGGGCGACTTCCCATTCCTTGGATTCGATCGTCTTCCGGAGTTTTCGGAGCGAATCGCGGAAATGCTCGACGAGTTTCGTCTTCGCCGGGCTGTCGGGCAGCTCCTCGATCAGGTGCAGGAGACCCTCCATCTGCGGGATCTGACTGTATTTCATGATCAGGAGTTCCTTTTGGTACAGGGCGGAGGTGAGGAATTGGTTTCTCACCGTGGCGACCGTCGTTTGGGCCGACCAAAAGCGCAGGAACTTGTCCAGGTAGAATCCGAAGCCAAAGATGATGGTCAAGACGACGAGGAGCAGGACGAGAAGGACTTCGACTTCGTTGAGCCCAAACTCCGCGAAGTATTGCCGCAAGACCAATGTGAAGACGCCGACGAACGTCAGGATCGTGAAGACGATCCCAAGGATGCTCATGCTCAGGTTCCAGCGGTACAGCCATTCGGCGGCTCGGATCTTCTGACGCTCGGCGCTCATGCGGGCACCTCGACGGCCACATCACGCGGCGAGGGATATTTCCTCGGTCGGTCAGCGCATGCGGCGGGGATCTTCGGCTGGCGTACCGCATCCTTACTTCTGCATGTAGCGCGTGCTCTCGAGCTGGATCGTTTCTTTGCGGGCGTGGTCCACTTGCGCGATTAAGTCGACCGCATGCTTCAGGTTCCGGTTATTCGCGGAGATCCCCCACAGGCCAAGGATGATGAGGGCGACCGCGATCGACAAGGCGAACGCTCCGCCGGCCACGGCGCCGGAGGCTCTCTGAATCGATTCCTGGATTCCCGGCACGAGCACGAGGAGCCCGATCGTGAGGCCGACGATCAAGAGCATCGTCCACAATACCGTGAGGACGATCCGCCGACCGACGCGGGCTTGCGCACTGAGTGGCGCGGCCATCCGTTCCGTCCGGCCGACGCGCCTCGGGCTAATTAAAGGATTGGTCGTGGAATGCGTCTCCGGGCATAGGTTCAAGCGAGCGCCCCGGGGTAGCCCGCGCGTGGCCGAGGGATGGAAGAGTCTCCGGGCATTCGTTCGCCGGCTTCCCTGGTACCGGTTCGGCGCCGGAGTCGTCGCAGGCGGCGTGGGCCTCCTCGTCACGTTTCTCATGCGAGCGTTCGGCCTCGGCGTATTCCTCCCGGAGATCGCGGTGGACTTCGTCGTCGGCCGCATCCCCGGCGCGATCGAATCGTTCTTCATCCGGACCCTCGGCGAGGGCGCGAAGCTCCTCGCGCTCCTCACGGCCCTCGCCGTCTTCCTGGTCCTCCCCGGGGTCTACGCCACCCTGTATCGCCGCGTCCAACGATGGCTCAAGAACCGCTGGCTCGTCATGGCCTTTTACACGTTCAGCTCCGCGGGAATCGTCCTGCTCGTGATCCTTCCGATCCTGGATGCGGGCCTCCTCGGGTCGAACACCTCGGTCGGCGTGGGCTTCGCGGTGTTCAGCCAGCTGATCGGGTACTGGCTTTACGCGGCCCTCCTCGACTATCTGCTCGTCGACGTCGCGGCCGAATATCCGGAAGGATTCAGCTTGAGTCGGCGGCAGTTCATCGCCGGGACCATCGGCGCCGTCGCGGTCGCCGCCCTGACGATCTACGGATTGGGGAGCCTCATCTCGAAGAAAGGGCGGCTCGTGTTCGCATCGATTG
>VBMB01000108.1 GCA_005878525.1 Methanobacteriota archaeon | reverse complement strand
GCTGCTGAGGAATGGCAGGGTCTTCTTCACCGTGATCGACTGGGTCTGCGGCCCGATGATGCCGGACGACGGCGTGACGACGACGTCGTAGGGACCGTCCGCGAGCCCCGACGGCACGTTGACCGTGCCGAGGAAGAATCCGTCGCTCTGGGTGAGGGTCGTGTTGGAAGCCATGACCGCGGCGCCTTGCCGCAATTCGATCGTGAGTCCGACGCTCGAGATCCCATTATTCGTGCTTTGATCCCGGACATACCCGGTGACGCTCAGCGAAGACCCCGGCTCGAGCGTCTGGCCCGGCGTCGGCGAGAGCATCGCGACGTAGCCCAGGGGCGGCTGCACGTTCAGCGTGATTGTCGCCGTGTTGTTCGCCTCCTGCGCGGCACCGCCCTCGTTGATCCGGTTGTCCGGATCGACCTTGAGGAGAATCTGCTGGTTGCCGGTGAAGGGGATGCCGCTCACGTTCAGAGAGACATTCAGGAACGTCCCGATGGTCCGGCCGTCTGCACGGCCGACCTGGGTCGCGCCGAAGAACGCCGCGACCGAGACGTTCAACGCGGCGGTCTGTCCCGCGTTGTACACGAGGACGTAGATCGTGAAGGGCTGATTCTGCGACACGGTCCGCACGCCGGGATAGTCGCCCTGGTGCAACGCCAGGTCCGGCGGGGTGAGCGCATTCACCGAGAACGTCGCGTTGTTGTTGCCCAGGACATAGTCCTTGTTGCGGATGTCGGTCCCCGTCGCGGTCCTCAGGCTGAAGGTCAGGACATGGGCTCCCGTGGACGTCGGGCGCCACAGCACCGTGAGCGGCGCGTCGACGCCGGGACTGATGTCGAACGCGACCGGTCCACCGACCCGCTGCGCTCCCTCCCAGACCTCCAGGATCGCTCCCGCGGCGCGGTTCGTCCCGGTGTTGTGGGCCACGACTCGCACATGGGCGTCGTTGTTCAGGACCGGGTCGGAGGCGAACTGGACGTCCGCGGACGAAATCGCGAGGTCGGGCCAGGTGAAGAGTGTGAAGCTCCGGGGGAGGATGTTGTTCCGCTCGTTCGTCTCACGGGTCGCGCCGCCATCGGTGACGGCGGACAACGGCGGGTCCACCACCGCGGACACGGTCCGGCTCGACTCGAGGGCGCCGTTCGGGCGCCAGATGATCGTGGCCGTCGTCGTCGCGTTCTTTGGGACGATCGCGAGGACGGTGTCGTTGATCCAGACGCCGGCCGCCATGTAGTCGATCGGGGTGAAGTCCATGAGGCCGTCGCCGTTGCGGTCCACGTTGTCCTCGAAGAAGCTCACCCGGACGTTGCGGACGTTCACCTGACCGATGTTGCGGATCGTCGCCGTCACCTGGATGTCCGTGTTTATCGGCTGCAGCGCAGACGCGCCGTTCCCGCCCAAGACGGTCATCGCGGTGATGCTGAGGTCCGGGGTCAGGCTGGAGAACGTGAGCTGTGAGAGCGTGTCGCCCGTCACGAGGGCGGAGGCCGGGGCGTCGGGCTGGTACGTGGTCAGGTCGACGACCGCGGATCCGGTGGCGAGGTACGAGTTGTTCAGGATCCGGGCCGAGGTCGTTCGACTCTCCGCGAACGCTCGGTACAGGATCGATCCGCCCGGGGCCGAGACGGGCCACGTCGTCGAGTTCGCGAAGTAGATGTCGTCGACCGCGGGGTTCGGGACCGTGAAGGGCGTCAGCGTGTTCGGATCGAGGCGTTGGAGCAGGATGTGGACATTCGCGTCGGCGAGGAGCGTCCCCGTCCCGTCGACCGCGTTGACGTGGAGCCACCAGTAGCGGCTCACCTGGGCGCCTCCGGTGATCATGCCGACCCACCACGAGCCGTTCGGATCGAACGTCCGCACGGAGGTGAGTTGGACGTTCTGGGTGCCGCTGAAGACCAGTGGGGACGTCTGGGCCTGGTTGAACGTCGTGTTCCGGATGTCGAGGTCGACGGTGTTCGCGTTCCCGTCGTCCGTCGTGAAGGCGAGGGTCGTGACGCCCGTGAGGGTCGCGTCCCAAAGGTGCGTCGTCTGAACCGTGTCGATCCAGAGGCCTGGACCGAGGAACGAGTCGCGAACGAGGGTCGCGCTCCCGCCGAACAGGGTCACGTTCGCGTCGATCGCCGTGTCGGAGATCGTGACGCTCGAGGTGGGCCCCTCTTCGCGGAGCATGCCGGGGGAGCCTCGGGCTGCCAACGTGAGGGCGCTCCCTCGGCTCGTGACCAAGCTTCCGCCGTTTGCGACGTAGAAGGGGAGCGGGTAGTTGCTCCAGACCTTGGAGTTGACCAGGGTCAGCCGGCCTCCCGAGAGGATCTTCACGTACGCCCGCGAACTGCCGTCCGAGCCTTGGTCGACGTACAGGCCGCCGTCGGTGATCGAGACGGAGCCGGAAATCTCGAGGCAGCTCGACACGGAGACGGAGCCGACAATCTGCCGGTCGAACGACCAGGCGGTGACTCCGGTCGGGCACACCTGCAGGTTGCTGAAGGACATCGTGACCGATTTGGAATTGTTCGCGGCACTCACCGCCGGGTACGGGTCGTAGAACTCGTCGCCGCTCGTGCTAGAGGCCGCGTACGCCACCTGCTGGTGGTAGTTCCCGAAGGACTCGGCGTTCGGCAGGCTGGCCGTCGTGATCTGGTCCGTGAACAGCGGGATGAGCGCGAGCCCGTCGGAGTCCGTGCGGTTCCACGCGTTCGTGCCGCTCGAGGTCCGACCGAGGTACCACAGGGTGCGCGAGGTCGGCGTCGTCGCGAGGGCGTTGTCGGGATACTGCGCGGTCGTGCTGCTCGGGCTGAGCGTCGACCAGACGGTCGCGCCGCTGACCGGGATTCCGCTCGAGTCGACGACGGTCGCGTAGAGCCATCGCATCAAATCCACGTTGCCGCCCGCGGCGGTCGGCCGGAACGCCGGCTGCCAATCCGCTTTCGCGGCCGGGTCTTGGGTGCGGTCGATCGTGACGTTGTACAGGTACGCGTTCGAGGTTCCATCGACGCGTAGCTCGTTGTGCGCGCCGGCCACGTTCGAGTAGTCCACCCCGAGGTAGGAGTCGTAGGAGTACAGATTGCTTGTCGAAGTTAGGAGGACGTTCCCGGGGGTTCCGCCGGGGTATTCGTAGAGGCGTTCGATCCGGGAGCGATACACGCTCGCGGTCGTGGTCGTCCATGCCATCAGGGGCGCGTCGTTGTTGTCATCCGTGTTGATGCCCAGACCGGTGAGCTCGGAATCCGTGAAGCCCGTGATCTTCGAGTCCGTGACGTTGATCGTGGCGCTCGTGGCGTTGAACCAACCGGGGAATTTCAGCGAAGCACTATTCTTCATTGTGAACCGGCTGTTCGCGCCCGAGACCGTGAAGGCCAGTTTCAGGAAGGGAGAAATCGAGTCCGTCTGGGTCGTAACGATCGAGTGGTCGAGCACGAGTTCGCCGCCCGCGTTCACGTTGAGCGCGTACCCTTCGTGCGATGTGTCCTTGGAAAAACTCAGGCCGCCGTCGCTCAGCGTGAGGCTGCCGCCGGAGTTGATGCTGATCGTGCCGTCGACCGAATAGAGGATCCCGCTGCACACTTGCGTGTTCGCGATCGTCCAGTCCCCGGTGATGACGCCACCGACCTGGTCGCAGGTTCCGGCCCGCGCGGCCGGGGCGAGCGCAAGGAGCGCAGCGAACAGAGCGCCGAGGGCGACCGACCAAACGATGAGGAGCGTGAGGGCCCTCGCACTCCGTCCGGCCCGACTAGACATCGGACCACCCTTCGGGGTTGAGGCACCGGGCTAGGTCCTGAGAAATGCGACCGGTGGGCATGTACCGCTGCCCATCCGGGGCAGATTCTTAAAAAGGTTCTCGGATGATTATCCATCCCGATACGGAAGTGTTCTCAGGCGGGAGAACATCCGAATTTTCCAGGATGTCACCTTTTATCTGGCCTCGATAATAAAAGAACGGTTTCAGGCGACAGCTATGGACGGCGTCGGCGCCGCTTCCCGCGCAACCGCAAGGCACGGAACCGTGGCGACCCTCGATCACTTACCCTCGCACGAACCTCGCGCTCTGTCAGACAGGAGGTTTCGCGATCTCGCTCGACTTCGACATGCGTCCGCATATCGGGAGGCGGGCCATCCACGGGTGCCTCGTGATTCTCACGCTATCACGGGTTGGTAACTACCACGAACAATTTATATATCGTCGGGTCGGGTGAGAGTGTGTTCTCCCTCAGCCCACCGGGAGGCCATCTCATGCGAACCATCCTCCGCGAAGACGAGTCGGGTGTGTCGGAAGTCATCGGCACGATCCTGATCCTCGCGATGACCGTCGTTCTGTTTTCCGTGATCATCCTCTGGGTGTCCGCCATCCCCACGCCCGCGGCGCAGGCTCGGACGGACATGCAGTCCGTGATGAACCCAATCTATAACCCGCTCGGCGTAGAGATCGGCGTGAATATCACGCTCACCCACCAGGGCGGTGAGGCGCTGCAGCCCGTGCCGACGATCATCTACGTCACGTCGCAGCGCGGCACGAACACCCCGCAGACGGACATCGTCATCCTGCACAAGTTCAACGGCTTTCTTGTGACCCCGAGCGGCCTCCTGGACGGGACGGACAGCGTCTGGGACATCGGCGAGCGCTGGGCGTACAAGAGCTTCAGCCTCCGGTCCTCGGACCAAATCACAGTCATTATCGTGGATAATCTGAAGAGCATCATCCTCTGGACCGGCCCCATGAACGCGCCGGCCGGCACGCGTCCCCCGGTGTTTGTCGATAAATGGACGGACGGAATCTTGGCCACGGAAGAGGTCGACCCAGTCCAGGCGACCCAGGGATTCTACATCTTCGCGAAGCTCATGGACCCGGACAACGACCTGAATGTGAATTCGGTCTACGTGACGATCACCGCGTGGTATGGGTCAGGCACTTCGTGTGCCGCCCCCCAGCAGATGAACGATAACGGGGTCTCCCCGGACCGCATCGCGGGAGACAAGATTTTCTCCCTCGGAGGCAGCGCCTGCACGAAACCTCCGTATCCCGCCCTCAGCTGGGCTGGATCCATCATTCTGCTGAATGCGACTGACTTGAAAGGCCACCAGACGACGACCCGGCTCGTGTTGGACGTGGTTGCGCCTCTCACCGGTGGTGGAGGTGGGAATGGCGGGACGATCCCGAGCCAGCTTTGGCAGTACATCGGCTACGTCCAGATCCGAACCGGGGAGGTCTGGGTGTCGAACCTCACTAACCCGTACAACTCGCCGAGCACGTACCAGCCGTACCGGGTCACGCGAGCCCAACTTAACGGGAACGGCGGAGCCCTATTCCATTACAAGATGGTGAATCACGGCAACACCACGATCTTCATCGATGGATGGAGTGAAGCGTTCTTCCAGAACACCCAGTCCGCGAGCGGTGCCGTCGCCTTCATTGTCGCGCCGTGCAGCACGGCGATCGCGGCGAACGCGGGCGGAGTCGCACCGTACCCCGGCACGGCTGGGAACATCAACGATTTCCAGTACGCGCATACCGGCTTGCCGGTCGGGTGTTCGGTGACGAGTCCTATCGCGGTCTTCGACATCAACACCTTCAACCAGGACACCGGTGGCACCCCGTACGTGATGTTAGCGTACGCCAAGACGCCATTCTCCACGGGCTCTGCCAATGTCTGGGGCTCCGCCACCTTCTTCATGAGCATCCTCGTCTCGGGCATGGCGGGTCCCGCGAACTACACGTACCCGCAACTCACCGGGACCGGACCCAACCCGAACAGCTGCGGCGGGCTCGGACCGGCGTACAACCCCTTCAACCACCTGAACGACCCGATCGTGGCGTGCCGGACCTCGTGGTACGCCCAAGTGATTCCGTTCATCGGGATGGTCGTGTACTAGTTCGCGGAGCAGGAAACGGGGCAAACCCAGCCACCAAGCGTGGGCAGCCCAGTCTAGCCCTGTTCGCCTACCTGATTTGGGCGTCGCCCGCCTGGACCGCGTGCAACCTGCGCGGTAGGGGCAACTCCAGCGAGCCTGCAGACATCCGGTCGGAAGTCGATCCGAGTGTCGCACTCGCGCATCGTGTCGTGACGGCCGGAGACCCTCCGCGCACCGTCGGTCAGGTCCCGGCAGAAAGTTGAACAACGTTGCCCGCTTGCCGGGAATGCCTGGGTCGAGTAAGGGCCCAAACGGAGCACGCGGTGAGCCACGCATCCGATCCGAATGAGGTCCATCCCCTGCGCGACGGCGGGATCACGTGGGTGTTCTACTTCCGACGCTCGGAGGTGCCTCCGCGGGAGCTCGCCATCGTTTCGCGGGCCAAACGGGGAAGGCTTCTGCGCCTCGCAGTCACGTTCGGCTTTCCGGACCCGGGCTTCCGTGAATACCGGAGCACGACAGCGGTCCATCTGTGGCAGATGGGCACGCTCCCGACGACGATCTCATGGCGCAAGGTCTTCGTCCATGTATTTACACACGAACCGCTACACCACGCGATCGGCAGGTCTCTGGCCGAGATCGCCGAGAGCGGAGACCAGGAATGGGTCATCCGCCGGCTCGGAGACGGACGTTGGTGGTAGTCGCCCCCGAAGCGGAGCCTCTCCCTGGCGACCGTGCGGCACGGCGAATGGCTGCGTGAGAGGCGTTATCCATGGCTTGCGTCGCCGCCCCCGGGGCTCGATCATCGGATTCGGTCACTGGGTCCCTGATCGACGCAGGCCGGCAATCGCCAGGTGTAATCTCCGGCGCTGTTCAGCAAAGCCTCTTTTGCGGAGGCCTGACGTGTTCTGCCGAGGGCCGCGCGGGAGTCGGCTCGGGCCCATCAGCTCTCAGTCCGCAGGACACCATCCGGATGGACCCGACCGCTCCCATCCAGAGGCGTACCTACGACGATTGAAACCGCGAGGCGGGTGAAAGCGTGGCACGTAGTCAATCCCCTGCGCACGCCCCACAAGATGGGATCAGAAAGGACCTGCTCGCGCCTCG
Organism: Methanobacteriota archaeon; assembly: GCA_005878525.1. Classification (GTDB taxonomy): domain Archaea; phylum Thermoplasmatota; class Thermoplasmata; order RBG-16-68-12; family RBG-16-68-12; genus RBG-16-68-12. Next base: position 1,266 of record VBMB01000108.1, on the reverse strand, counting down.
AGGCCGTCAGGTCATCGCCGTTTCGCCATCCGCCGTACTGTCTCCACGCGGTGGTGGAAGGTTTCGGCCTGGAGGGGAGAAAACGAAAAGGGGTTGGGGAAGGCCGGCTCAGAGATCGTCGGACGACGAATTCCCGTCGCCGTTCTGGCCTTCCGAACTCTCGCCTTCTTTGCCTTCGATCGGCTTCTTGATGACGCGCTTCTGGACGATCGGTGCGGGCGCGTTGGTTGGTCCGGGCGGAGACATCGGCCCGCGGGCCTGAATTCTTCGCGCCGGAGCGCCTGCGACGACCGCTCCACCGCTCGGTGGGCGCTGATCGCGCATCAAGGATCCGCACTTGTGGCAGACCGTGGCCGTCACGGAGTTGAGGGTACCGCAGGTCGGGCACGGCTTCGAGCCCATCTTGCGCATCTCCTCTTCCTCGCGGAGCCAGTCTTCGAAGGTGAGGAAGGTCGGCTGCTTGCGCCACCATTCCTGGAACTCGGTCTCGCTCAGGCTGCGGCCCAGCTGTCGGGAGGCTTCCTGCTTGAAGCGGGCGATGACCTCATCGTACTGGAGGCGCATCTTCTCCTTGTAGTCCGCCATCTCCAGCTGACCGGTCGCGAACTCGACGCCGCACTCCGGGCACTGTTTCACGTCGACCGGGATCCAGGCCTGGCAGTTCGAGCACTTCGCCATGTCCCGCTCGAACTCGACGCCGCACTTCGGGCACGTCGTCGCGTCCTCCGGGATGAAGGCGCCGCACTCGCCGCACTCGACCATCTTGCCGAGGCCGTAGACCTTCCAGTACAGCGACACGCCGATTGCGACGGCCGCCGCAGCCGCTAGGATGACCAGGAAGAGCCACCACTCGATGCCGAGCACCGGGACCTTCTGGAACAGGAAGGACGACGATCTCTGCACCGAGATCGTGCGGGTGTCCGGCTGAATCAGTGTGGTCGCCGGCGTCACGACGATCGTGTACGACCCGTCCTGGGTGGTCTGGGGCACCGTGATCGTCCCGATGAAGAAGCCGTCACTGGCCGACATCGTGGAGTTCGTCGCGAGGACCGTGGCGCCGCTGCGCAGCTCGATGTTCAGGACGACGCCTCCAATGCCGTTCGAGCCCGAGTCCCGAACGTATCCCGTGACGCTCACTGCGTTTCCGGATACGACGGACTGGCCGCTGGTCGGCGTGAGGATCGCCGTGAAGCCGGCCGGAGGCGGCTGGACGGTCAAGGTGATGTTCGCGAAGTTGTTGTTCTCCTGAGCGGCGCCGCCCTCGTT
>VBMB01000138.1:39998-44381 GCA_005878525.1 Methanobacteriota archaeon | reverse complement strand
GCCGGCAATCTGTCGCAACGTGGCCTTCGCGGGACTCGCATAATAGCCGAGATGATACGCGAGCTCGAGGAGATCCCGTTGCCGCTGTGTCAGCGAAGCCAGAGGTTGCCAAGCCTCGAGGGACGCGTTCTTCATCGTGCGAATCCGATAAGGGGCTTCCACGTCATCGAGGAATCGACTCAAGGCGGGGAGGACCTTCTCGGATGCCAGCAGGACCACGCGGGCCTCGCCGGACCCGACCGCGGCAACCTCGAGGGGCACCGCCCCGGACCACTCCTCGCCGAGCAGACCTCGAAGTCGCTCAGGCAGACGCCATTCGATCCATGCGACATACTCTCCGCGAGTTCGGTCCGTCGAGAGGATCTCAAAGCGCGCAACCCGATATCGACGCGCGATCGCACGCGCTTCCCGCCGAACCGTCGCCTCGTCTTTGAACGGGCCCTTCCGATGCACGCGGACGATGAGGGCGTTCGTTTGCGGGCGCAAGGAAAAGGACTGGAGGACTTGGACGGAACGGTTGTGACGGAAGAAGCGGTCGCTCAGGATCTCGAGGTCGTCGAGGAGCGACGTGGGCACGGTGAGCTCGAGCCGTTTCATCGGGGTATGGTTGACAGGTAAACCAGAACCCACTTATACGTGTGGCCCCTCGATTTCCTCGGAGAGTCTCATGGCCGAGAAGCCATTCCATGCGCAGACGTCCGTCATCACGTGTGATATGCAGGGGATCGTGCAAGAGTATGCGGCGGACGCCGGAGACCTGTTCGGGTGGTCGCCCGCCGAGGTCGTCGGGAAGCTGAGCGTCGCGACCTTCCATCTCCCGGAGAACGTGCCCACCCTCGTTCCGCGTCTCCTGAAGGAAGCGGTCGAGAACGGGAAGTTCGAGGAAGAGGTCACGCTCCGCCGAAAGGACGGCGACGTCTTCCGCGCGCGACTCACGGTTCGCCCGGTGTATCGGGACGGGAAGCAAGTCGGCTTCATGGGGATGACGCATCCCCTGGAACCGCCGCGGCGTCCCTGAGACACGCTCCGAGGCGCTCTCGATGGCCGCACAGCCCTTCGAGTCGAGGACCTCGGTCATCACGTGCGACACGCAGGGCATCGTCCAGGAGTACGCGGCGGATGCCGCCGACCTGTTCGGATGGACGCAAGACGAGGTCATCGGGAAGATGTCCGTCGCGATGTTCCACGTGCCGAAGAACGTCCCGACGCTCGTCCCGCGCCTCCTTCGGGAGGCCGTCGAGCAGGGAAAATTCGAGGAGGAGGTCACCCTCATGCGGAAGGACGGTTCGACCTTCCGCGCCGTGCTCACCGTGCGACCGATCGTCCGCGAGGGACAACACCTGGGCTTCATGGGCATGACGCACCCGTTGACCCCGCCCGGGCCGGTGCCCGTCGCGAGGCTCTGGGTCCAGGCGTTCCGAGCGCCTTTCCTCGTCGCCTCTCTGATTCCGGGCCTCGTCGGAGCCCTCGCCGCGCGGCAAGCGGGGTACCGGATCAATCTCGGGCTGTTGGGCCTGTCTCTGCTCGGCCTCGTGTGCATCCATCTCGGGACGAACATGTCCAACGACGCCTGGGATTATCGGAGCGGGAACGATCTGCAGGTTCGCCACCTGAACCCGTTCGCGGGGGGAGGTCGCGTCCTGTTCCGCGGCGTGCTGAACCTGAGGACCCATCTCGCCGTGGCCGTGACGTTTCTCCTCCTCGGATCGCTCATCGGTCTGTACCTGGTGTCCATCGTCGGCCTTCCTCTCCTGTGGCTCGGCCTCGTCGGCGTCGCGGTGGCCTACTTCTATGTGGCGCCGCCGCTCCGATTGGCCCACCGGGGCGTCGGCGAGATTGCCGTCGGGATCGCCTTCGGCCCGGTGACGGTCCTCGGGGTGTACTACGTCCTCGCCCGCGCCTTCGATCCGCCTGCGGTCATTCTCTCCATCTCCCTCGGTCTCCTCGTCACGGGCATCCTCTGGATCAACGAGGTCCCGGATATCCCGGCGGATGCCGCCGTCGGGAAGCGGACGCTCGTGGTCCGGCTCGGTCTGGCACGGGCGACCACGGCTTTCGGTGCAATCGTCCTCGCGGCGTATGCGATCCTCGTCGTCGGCGTCGTCCTGTTCTCCCTGACTCCCTGGGCTCTCCTCGCGCTCCTGGCGATTCCCCTCGCGATCAAGCCGATCCTCGGACTCCGGCGGGCGGGGGCCGATCCGCACGCCTTGATCCCGTCCAACGCGGGGATGATCCTCACCACCGTGGTAACGGGGATTCTACTGCTCGCCGGATTGGCCATCGAAGTGTTCGCCTAGTGAACGTGGGGCATGCCCGCTCTCATTCCATCGGGATGGATTTCTCGGGCGCGCGGTTGGCTTTCGGCGGCTCCCAGAGTTCGATTCGATTTCCCTCCGGGTCCACGACCCAACCAAAGCGGCCGTACTCCAGCTCCTCAATCTTCGGGTCCACCGTGACGCCCTCCTTCCGCAACGCCGCCATCACGGCGTTCAAGTCTTTGACCCGGTAATTGATCATGAACGAGGCGGCGTGCTCTCCGAAGTATGACGTATCCGAGGGGAAGATCGACCAGACGGTGTGCCCGACGCGCTTCCCGTCTTTGCCGCTTCGCCAGGCGAACAGGGCGACCATCCCCTCGATCGAGATGCCGAGATGTTCGCGATACCACCGAGCGAGGGCCTCCGGATTCCTCGCCTTGAAGAAGATGCCCCCGATTCCCGTCACGCGACTTCGGCGCGTCCGCGCGGCCATGCCCCGGAGTGGGTCTCTGAGACTAAAGGGGTTCCCTTCATCGATGGCCGGAATCGCAACCGTAGCGGCTCAGCCCGCGGCCTTCAGGTCGGAGAAGATTCGCAGGTATTCCCGCAGGTACCGCGTAATCAGGAAATGACGGCGGACCCGCTCCCGCCCCGCCCGCCCCATCGTCTTCCGCTTCGCGGGATCCCGAAGCAGCTGGATCGTCCGATCGGCGCACTCCTTGACGCTCGAGACGAGGTAGCCATGTCGACCGTCCTTGATCTGCAGCCGGATTCCGGTGACGTCGCCACCGACCACGGGGACGCTCTTCCACAGGGACTCGCTCACGATGAGGCCAAACCCCTCGCGGAGCGATTTCGCGATCGTCACGTCGGTCTGCCTCTGGAGGACGTTCACCTCGAGCGCGCCGACCCCCCGAAGATCGGTGAGGAAGTGGATGTCCGGATCATCGCCCGCATGCCGCGCCGATCGCTCGAACCACATCCACCCTTCCGGGTCGTCCCGGGCCATCGAGGCCACCATCAGGAGCTGCACGCGAGGGACCTTCTTCTTCACCAGGCGATACGCATCGATGACTCCGAGCGGATCCTTCCACGGATCGAAACGGCCGACTTGGGTGATGACCGGTCGGTCGAAATCGACGTCGAAGCGAGGCAAGATGGTCTCCAGCTCCTCCCGGTAGACGTGGCGGTTCTTCGGGCTAGTCGGATCGATCGCGGGCGGATTCACGTAGATCCGCGGGAATTGGACCGTCGGCGGCGCATACTCACGGGCGCTGAAGACAGCCGCGTCGTAGGCCTCGAGGTGGGGGGCGAGGAGCCGCAAGACGGATTCGTTCGGCGTCGTGAGGTCGATGTGGCAGCGCCAGATCCACTTCCCTCTCCGCTCGCACAGGGTCGCGAAGGGAGCCGGCTGCGGATCGTGGATGATGACGTAGTCGTACTCGTCCTGGAATCCGGCCGCGTTCAGCTCGTTGAAATGGCGATACGTGGCCTCCATGTCCGGCGTCAGCCCGACCTCGGAGCCTTGAAGCGCGTTGTGCATCGTCTTCGTCGCCGTGAAGAAGGCGTTCGACCCGTCGAGGACGAACCAGTGCACGTCCAGACCGACATCCCGCTGCAAGGGGACGAGGCTGTGCAGCAATTCGGCGACGCCGCCTCCGTATCCGGTCGCGTTCACGTGCGCGACCCGCTTCCCTTTCAACTTGCTCGCGAGGGCGAGGATCTCGGCGAACGCCGGGCCCCCGATAATCGCGCGATAGTCGGACAGGCGTTTCTCCACGACGCGAACTTCTTCCATGGAAGTCGGGGATCCTCGGGGCGACGGCGAGGAGAGGTAAGCGAAGATTATTTATCCGTTCTTGCCCGTCCAACGTCTCCTTGGCCCGAGTCAAGTTGCGAGGACTCACCAAAGCGTACGATGGAGTCCTTGCGGTGAAGGGACTCGATCTCGAGGTGAAGGACAAAGAATTCGTCGTCCTCCTCGGGCCGAGCGGGTGCGGCAAAACCACGACCCTTCGATGCATCGCGGGTCTTGAGTCGGCCACGGACGGAGAGATATACATCGGGGATCAGTTGGTCAACGATCTCGATCCGAAGGATCGGAACATCGCGATGGTGTTTCAGA
>VBMB01000138.1:0-39952 GCA_005878525.1 Methanobacteriota archaeon | reverse complement strand
TGGGCCGCAAGCCCGCTCAGCTCAGCGGTGGCCAACAACAGCGGGTGGCTGTTGGCCGAGCCATCATCCGGGAACCTCAGGTGTTCCTCATGGATGAGCCCCTCAGCAACCTGGATGCGAAGCTCCGCGTCCACATGAGAGCCGAACTGAAGCGACTTCAGAAAGACATTGGCGTCACCACGGTCTATGTGACCCACGATCAGGTCGAGGCGATGACGATGGCCGACCGGGTCGCGATCATGAACGGAGGGCTGCTGCAGCAGTTCGGGTCGCCGACCGAAATCTTCCGGACGCCGGCGAACCAGTTCGTCGGAGGCTTCATCGGGAATCCGCCGATGAATTTTCTTGAGGGCGCGCTCGGCCCTGAGGGAACGTTCAACTTGAACGTTTTCAAATTCCCTCTATCGGCCGGACTTGCGGAGGTCGCCACCCGCGCCGGCTCCGACGAGATCGTCCTCGGTATCCGTCCTCAAGATGTTCAGGTGTCGTTGGAGTCGATCCAGGAACCGTGTCTTTGCACCGAGACCTTCGCGACGGAGCCCTTGGGCGACCAAACGATCTTGGACGTTAAGGTCGGCGACGCCTTGGTGAAAGCCGTCGTGGTCCCGGAGTTCCCCGCGGACATGGGGACCGAAGTGTGGATTTCTTTCCCCGCCCACAAAGTGCACTTGTTCGACAAGAAGACCGGGAAGGCCTTGGTTTGAAGGACTCACTTGATTGAGCTTGAATCGCCGCGGGTTGCGACGCTCCGATGAGTGACCATGGCTTCGGGATGCGCGATGTCATGAACATCGACGAAGTCCGTCGGAATCTGAGGCGAGACCTCGATCAGCTCCGGGCACCGGAAGGCTACCTCTTCGCGGGATCCCCGCGATATCGAACTTTGTTCGGCCGCGACTCTCTAATCTCGGCGTGGCAGACGCTCTCGATCGATCCCACGATTGCGAAAGCGACGTTGCAGGTCCTGGCCCGATACCAAGGTCGCCGGTTCAACGCACGCTCCGAAGAGGAGCCGGGAAAGATTCTGCATGAGCATCGCTTCGACATCGAATCCAGGAACGAGTTGCCGAACTGGGATTTCCCCTATTACGGTAGCATCGACAGCACGCTGCTGTACCTCATCGTCGCGGGCGAGTATGCGCAACGCACGGGAGACAGGCCACTCATCGACGAGTTGTGGGGGACGATCGAAGCCGCCTATCGTTGGATGACACAGTACGGCGACAAGGACGGAGATGGCTTTCTGGAATACGAACGCGCGAACCCGCACGGGCTTTTGCACCAAGGATGGAAGGACGGCTTCGATGATCACATCCTCGTGAGGCCGCCGGTCGCAATCATCGAGGTGCAGGGATACGCGGTCGCCGCTCATCGCGCGTACGCGGCCCTTGCGGAACCACGTGGCGAGCCGATTGTGGGCAAGAGGGCGCTGGCGGCGGCCTCGGCGCTTCAGAAGGCTTTGAATCGAACCTTCTGGATGGGAGACCAGCACTTCTATGCGCTCGCCCTGGACGGGGCCAAGCGACTCCGGACGGCCATCACCTCGAACCCGGCCCATTTGCTCCTCATGAACGCGGTGCCGAGGAAGCGAGTCCAACGAATCGTCGCCCGACTGTTCCAGCCGGACATGTGGACGCCTTACGGACTGCGGACCCACGCAACGTCTGAGCCCGACTTTGTCCCTGGGTCCTACCAGATCGGCAGCATCTGGCCCCACGACAACTGGTTCTTCGCTCGTGGGCTGCTCAAGCAGGGACTCGAGGACGAGGCGAAGCAGGTCGTCCAAGCCCTCTTGATGGCCTACGAAGAGATGGGTCGAATGCCCGAGTGCTACGCGGTCGATGGAGGCACTCTCGTGAATCTATCGACTTCCTCGCACAACGACGTTCGGGCGAATCCCTTGCAAGCTTGGGCGTCCGGCGCCCTACTGGATCTCGTGTCGGATCGACGCCTGATGGCTTAGGATGGCGACCCGGACTTCTTCAGCCCTTCACGGTCCATCCGATCATCCCGCGGATGTAGAACCTCTGCAGGAGGACGTACAGGAGGACCGGGACCAGCATCACGATGATGGAGCCCGCGGCGAGGAGACCCGGATCGAATTGAAACTGCCCGATCGTGCGAATCAACGCCACCGTGGCGGGCATGCAATTGGGATTAGATGGACAGAGGAGGATCGAGAAGAAGAAGTCATTCCAGACCCACATGAACTGGAGAACCGCCACGGCCCCCAAGGCAGGCAATGCCATGGGCAGGACGATCCTGAAGAACACCTTGAAGTCCGAGGCCCCGTCCACGCGTGCGGCTTCCTCCACATCCTTCGGAAGGGCGGAGAAAAAGTTGCGCATGAACAGGACAATCCACGGGAGCCCCCACGCCGAATGGAGAATCACCAAGGAGAGCACCGTGTTCGCGAGGCCGAGGCTGAACATGATTCGGAAGATGGGGATGGCCACCATCTGTTGCGGAATCGTCATGAGGACGACAATGGTCAGGAACAGATAGTCTCGAATCGGAAAGGAGAACCGCGCGAACCCGTACCCGGCGAGCGTCGCGACGAACATCGGGATCAGCGTGCCTGGGACCGCGATGAGAAACGAATTGCGCAGGCCGAGCTCGATCGCGTTAAATGCAGCACCGAACTTCGTGAAGGACGGCGTGAAACGGTCGAAGTTCCACCAGCCGCCGATGATTTCCGGCAGCGGGCGGAACGCTGCCATCCCCAAACCGACAAAGGGGAACAGCCAGCCGATCGCGAGCCCCCAGGCGAAGAGATGGATCACGATCGTGCGCGGTCGGATTCTGATCATCAGCGCTTCACCATATAGCGAATCGTCATCACCGTCGCGGTCAACGTGAGAAGGCTGAGGAACGTCGCGACGGCGGCCGCGGTCCCATAGTCCGCAGGAAGCTGAACGAAGGCCTCCCGGAACATCTGGAGCGCGAGGACATCAGCCGCTCCTCCCACGCCGCCTTGTGGATTCGTCGCACCGTAGACGAGGTCGAAAATCTTCAGCTCATAGAGGATGCTCATCGTGAAGACGACGATCGTCATGGGCTTGAGCAGGGGGAAGGTAATCTGCGTGAAGGTCCGGAACGTCGGGGTGCCATCGATCTTGGCGGCTTCCCAGTACTCCTTCGGAATCGTCGTCAGGCCGGCGGAGTACACAATCATGCTGAAGCCAGTCCAGAGCCACACCGAGCCGAAGATGAGCCCGAACAAGAGCGTGGTGGGGCGCTGGAGCCATCCGACGCCGAGGGAGTGAATTCCGATTGCGTCGAAGAACCTCGGCACGACGCCGATCGAACCATCGTAGATGTAGAGCATCATGATGCCGCCGATGATGAGCGGCGTGACCATTCCGATGAAGATCGCGGTCTTGACCCACGAGGAACCCCGCACCTCCCGGAGCACCAACGCAAGCCAGAGGCCGAGGAACATCGACAGGGGAAGGTGGATGGCGATCCAGACGGCATTGTTGATAAGCGTCCCATACGGCGGGGGCTTGGGAAACCCGTTGAGGTTGATCGTGTCCGGACTCCCTAGGACCTGTTGGTAGTTCCCGAGCCCGACGAAGCGACCATTCGCATCGAAGAAGCTGACGCCGATCGTGGTCAGGACCGGATACGCGACGAAGAGCATGATGAGCAGGAGGGCCGGGGTGAAGAACGCGATGCGCAACCCCGCCTTTCGAGCCCGAGGGCTGCCCCGACCTCTCAAGGCCCCGCTCACGCGATCCCTTAGTTTTCGTAGGAGCCCCGTGACTCCTTCGATCCGCAACCGCCTCATGATGCGGGCATCTTCGCTTGGATCGCGGCGAGGACGCTATCCAGCTGATTCGGCGACACCCACAACAGCTGGAGTTGGCTCCAGAAATTAGTCTGGAACGTCCCTCCGATTGTGTCGTCGAGGTCGGAGAGGATGACGACTCCGTTCATGAGCTGCGCGACGCCGCGGTCAACGGTCGGGTAGTCGCTCAACGGCACCCCGAGCGCCGTCGCAATGTGGCCGCCCTGCTTGACCTGAATCGTCTGGCCGTCCTTGCTCGCGAGATACTTGAGCAGGATGAGAGCCTCCGTCTGGTGGGTCGTGTACTTCGGAACGAAGAAGTAATCGCCGCCGAAGACGATCCCGGTCGTCGTCCCGGTGGGCGGCGGCAGGGAGAAGACGCCGAGGTCCGTGGCGTTGTCGACGAGCCCGGTGATCCAACTGCCCATGAAGTACAACGCGTGCAGACCGCCCCACCAGTTGGCGAGCGCCACCGTGTTCCATTCCAACGGTTCGCTGAAGCAGCCTCCGGCCAGGAGGGGGACGAGTCGGTCGGCGAAGACCGCCCGCACGTCCGTATCCGTCCAACGTTTGGTCCCGTTGGTCAGAGCTCGATGCATGCTGGCCCCGCCGTACGTGGCGATGAAGTGTTCCGTCACGTCGGAGAGAGGCCAACCGACGCTGTCGCCGCTGACGATGGGGGTCCGAATGCCCTTGATCTTCGAAATGGTCACGAGGAGGCTCTTGAACTCGGCATAAGTGGTCGGGACCGTCAGGTTATGAGCTTGGAAGAAGGACTTCCGGTACCAGAATCCCGGCTTCACCTTTCCCGTGTACACGCCGCCATAGATGTCGCTGCCGACCTTGACCGGATCCAGCGAACCCGGGAGGAAGTCCGAGTCGCTGATATTGGCGTTGACCTTGATCATGTGTTGAGGCCCGTTCGCCTTGATGAACGAGCTGGTCATGAAGATCACATCTCCAGGGGCCGTCTGCGTGGCGAAGTCAGCGGGAAGAACCTGCTGCAGTTGCTCCTGCCGCATCTGCTGGTATGTGACCGGGATTCCGGTCGAGGTCGTGAAGTTCTCGAGGACCGGCTTGAAGTGATCGAACTCGCTCCCCGCCCAGGGACCGATGAGCGTGATCGTCGCTTGGGTCGTCCGGTAAGGCGGAGCGAAGTGGACCGTAAATACCGGCGATGCGTCGCCGGATGCGCCAATGTCCCCACTCGTCGATACTGACGCCGACCGCACGCTCGCTCCTGTACCACACAGCGGCGTCACCGCGACCGGTGGCTGGGCGAGATAGAAGGCAGTCAAGCCGGTGACCACGTTCGTGACTACTAACAGAGCCACGACGATGATGATCAGTTTGCTCCGGCCGCTTGGCGGCCGATAGCGCTCGGTCGATTCTCCTGGCGCACCCTCTCCAACTGACGAACCCGCCATTCCCACTCCTCCCCGACGGTCTTGCCGGCGATGGCTGTCATCGCTCATTACTCTTGCGGACTCGGTCCTTGGGGCGACCGCGGCGACCGACGGGACCCGGCCATATAGCGAGCCGGTTTGCGACTGCCTTCACTTGCTCCACCCCCCGGCTCCGCCGACTTGGACCCGCCTCGGTTTCAGGTTCGCGCGCGCATAGGACTCGCAACCGCGAAATAGCGCCCGTTCATGGGTGCCTTCCTTCATACGGAGTCCCATGACGGAAATCCGGAAGGAGAATTGTCCGTTCTGCGAGGGTCACGAGGCGATGACCCCGCCCGAGGTCGAGCCGCCCAAGCGGCTGGTCGACACGTTCGAGTACGAGGGGATGCCGGGCCACGTCCTGGTCGAGACCGCGATCTTCGAGGAGATCCGCGGCAAGACGAAGCTGACGCAGAGCTCCCTCTTCGAGAACGTCGAAGACCTCGAGGCGATGCTCGCGTCCGGGATGGAGGAAGGGGCGGGCGAGACGATGGAGCGATTCACCGAGCTGGTGACGGAGATGCAGAAGCGGGGCGCGCCCGCGAAAGCCGCGAATCGCGAGCTCGTGATCGTGCGCGTCCTCGACGCCCCGCGGGCCCTCGTTTGGAAGGCGTGGACGGAGCCGGAACGTCTCAAGCGGTGGTGGGGCCCGAGGACTTTCACCACGCCGGTCGCAAAGATCGATCTCCGCGTCGGCGGAGCCTTTCTCTACTGCATGCGGCAGCCCGACGGCAAGGACATCTGGGGGACGGGGGTATGCCGCGAAATCGTTCCCCTGAAGCGAATCGTCTACACGGACAGCTTCGCGGACGAGAAAGGCAACGTCGTCCCGGCGCCGTATTACGGAATGAGCCGCGACTTCCCGCTCGAGATGCAGGTCACGGTGACGCTCGAAGATCATGACGGCAAGACGAAGCTCACCTTGCACCACGTCGGCATCCCGGCGGGTCCGGATCGCGACGGCGCGAACCAAGGCTGGAACGAATCCCTCGACAAGCTCGCCGAGACCCTCGCGGCATGATCGTTCCGGAAACCAGGGGGAATCGTCGGAATTCGAGGCTCCGACGTCCCCACCCTCAGGCCGAGTCCCTCTCACGGGACGGTTCAGTAGATTCGTGTATTGTCGTCGGGCGGGTCCTGGGCGGCTTCCTGCGGGTCGGGGGACGGATCAGGGAGGGGATCCAGGGGCGGATCGGGGAACGGATCCGATGGCGGGTCCGGCGCGGGAGCCGGCGCGGGCGTCCGAGGACCTCGCCGCCATGACCAAACGCTCAACATGAGCGTGGCCCCGACGAGTGCCAACCCGCCGACGAGCACAATCAATGCAACGACCGTTTCCCCGGTCTTCAGGCCCACGACGACGAATTCAAGTTGGATCTGGAGTTCGCGCCGCTGTGGGACATCGACGGCGACCACGTGATACTGACCCGAGCCCGTCAGATTCATGGTGAACACGATACTCGTTCCGCTCTGCTCGAAGAGGGGAGCCACCGAATTGGAGCCGCTGCGAAACGACGCGTAGCCGGCGTCATCGAACACGAAGAGGTCAAAGGACCGGCCCTGAAGTTCCGAGAGATTTCCGCTCAGCCGCCCCGTCCCCAGGATGCCAAATTCGAAGAGGTAGACCTGCCCGGTGGGGACGAGGGCATTTTGGGCCATCCGTACCGGCTGGGCCGCGCCGATCAGGGTGATCGAGCCGAGGAGAATTTGCAGGCAGGCGATGGCGACGAGGAAGTAGGTGCGTTTCACGGGTCCGTCTCCTGGTCGCTCATTCCGCTCTTGATCGACACATCCTCCCGTGCGAGACGTGCCGCGGCGCCTCCGGTGGACCATTCGGCTTCCGCGATTTCGGAAGCCTTCGGCTCTCCAGGCGAGAGCATTCTTCCGGGTCCGTTCCGCAGGTCGAACATCTTGCTCACGTCGTGGAGGTCGGTGGGGCGCGCGCGATGATGACCGAGATATTGTCCGTTCCGCCTCCCCTGTTCGCCAACGCGACAAGGATCTCGCAGGCCTTTTGGGGATCGCTCGTTTCGACGACGACGCGATGAATGTCCTCGTCTTCCACGTGATTGATGAGGCCGTCGCAGCACAGCAAGACGCTGTCACCGGGCTCCATGGTGAGGCATCCGATGTCTGGCGTCACCTCCTCGTAGACTCCGAGGGCCATCGTGATCACGTTTTTCCTCGGATGGTGCTTCGCTTCCTCGGGCAAGAGCTCCCCGCGATCGACCATCTCCTGAACGAGGGAATGGTCCCGGGTCACCTGGAAAATCTCTCGTGCATTGACAATGTAGACGCGGGAGTCACCCGCATTCGCCACATGAAGGCTGCGACCATCGGCGACGGCGAGGCTCAAGGTCGTGCCCATCCCCTGGCACTCCGGATGCCGTTCGGCCTCCGCGAGAATCGCCTGATTCGCGCGGGCGACGGCGGCTCCGAGGTCCCGGTAGTACGTGGCTCGCGGGATGTCCTCTTCGCTCGTCAACAGCGGGAGGAGCGTGCGTGCGACCGTCTGGATCGCAATCCGGCTCGCCACCTCCCCGCGATTGTGTCCTCCCATCCCGTCCGCGACCATCAGGAGCAGCCGGGTTCGGGGTTCGGACAGGAACGCCATCCGCAGCTCGACCGCGAGGATGCTGTCTTCATCGACCGGTCGGACCCTCCCTACGTTCGAGGCAAACCCCACTTCCCCCCGGGGGGAGCGGATGATCGTATCGGACATCCTGGCGGACACTCCTTTGTCATTGGCATTTCGCGTCAACGTCACCGGCCCCCGCGTCGTCGGCCACCTTTGAATGCGATCGTCATGTACGGCCCGCGCCCCGGCTTGTACACGAGGGCGACGACATCGCCGTCGGTCAGCTTTTCGCGTTTGAATCCCGGGATCTGTCGATAGGTTCTCCCGCCGTCGTGGGACATCGCCGTGCCGTTCAAGCTCCCCAGGTCTTCAATCCAGCAGCGGCCTTTCCCATCCTTCAGAATCCGGGCGTGATGCTTCGACAGGTACCGTTCCGCATCGAGGATGCCGATCTCGGGAGGGTGCCCGAAGCCTCTCTTCGTGCAACTCTGGTCGCAGGATTTGTGGTCCCGGCCGATCTCCATCTCCCGCTTGACCTTGCACTTCTTTCCTAGCACCACGAGGTGCGGAAACTCGAGCGACTCCCCCGATCCGCCGGACATCGCTTGCGCCATGTCCTGGGCCGTAGGGAACCGTTCCTTCGGATCGAACGACATGGCCCGCGTCACGACTTCCGAGAGCTCCCGGGGGACGCTGGGTTCGAGGTCGCGGGGGGATCGGAAGAGTTCGGATTTACCGGCCGCGAGCTGTTTCATCGAAGCTTGGGGGTCCTTGGCGGTGAGGAGGAAGAAGAGCACCGCGCCCACGCTGTACAGATCGCTCGCCGGAGTCGCCTCTCCCAGGTTCTGCTCAGGGGCTCCCCAGCCCGGTGTGTAGATGACGGTTCCGGACCCGGTGAACTGGTGGAACTCCTTCTTCGCCGCTCCGAAGTCGATGAGGACGACCTCTCGGCGGGCGTCGAGGATGATGTTCTTCGGCTTCACGTCCCGGTGGATCACGTTCCGCCCGTGGAGGTACGAGAGCGCCTCGAGGAGCTGGATGATGTGTCGAGTAGCCGTCGCCGCATCGGCTGGCTTATCCTTGTACAACTCCGCCACCGTCTCGCCTTCGAGTTGTTCCTCCACGAGACAGAACGGTCCGAGGTTGCTGCCCACGTCCAGATATCGGACGACCCTCGGATGGCCGGGCGAGCTGAGCGTGCGTAGGATCTCGGCTTCGATCCGAAGTCGTTCCTCGGATTGGGCGAGATCGACCCCGCTCGCTTCTTTCACGATGACGGATTGACCGCGCTTGGACTTGCCGAGATAAATGGTCGACATCCCTCCTTCCGTCAACTTGGAGACGACTTCGTAGCGACCCTTCCGACCTTTCAAGGTGCAGGGAAGGGAGAGGGTCATACCGTTCGCAGGCCTATCTCACCACGAACTGCAGCGTGACCAATTCCGCGACGTCAATCTCATCGTCGTGCTGGAGCTCGGTGCGGCCCGTCCCGGTGACCAGGATTCGGGAGCTGCCTCGGACCAGCCAGGTCTTGTTCGTGCTGGCCTTCCGTTGCACCATCGTCGTCCCGTCTTCGACGAAGAACCGATCGCCTTCCTGGAAGACCGTGAGATGCCCTCGCGAAATCTCGTTCGCCTGTTTCGGGTCGGGGAGGTATTTCGCCAAGTCCGTGCGGCCAATCAACCACTGGGACGGGGGAATCGGCTGCTCCGTGTTGTCGGGAAACACGAGGTAACCCGCCTTGGGCAGCGGGGCCGGGAGCTCTTCCTCGGGCTCCGTGGCCTCGGCCGGGCCTTCGTCCTCGACGTCTGCGAGGTCGGGGGAACTTTCGCCCTCCGGTTCCATCGCATCGGCGGAGGGCTCCGGTTCACCCGTGGGTTCGAGCCCGCCCGCTTCCGGGCCAAACATCGAATCGACGAGGCTTTCGTCCTCGTTCGTCGGAGCGATCGAGCCCTCGTCCTCGGCCGGCATCGGGGCGAGCTTCAATTCCGACGTTTCGGCTTCGGGTTCAATCTTCGCGCCGCACGCGTCGCAGAATCGTGCGTCTTGCCTGTTCTCGCTTCCGCACGCAGAACACTTCGTCACGTTCATCACCGCTTCGGTTTCTTCTTCCCGATGATCGTCGTCGATTGCAGGAAGTCCTTCTTCGCGGCGTCGCTGAGCTGGAGCCCGCTCCGTGCGACCGTCGCCTGGGCATCCCGCATCGTCGTCGCGACGTCGCTCAGGGTGGGGTTCGCGCGAATCGCGGTCGCCGCGCCGGCATCCGTCGCCATGGACCGCATGATCGTCTCCGCCTTCTGGAGCGCCGTCGCATCCCTCGACTGCACCGCCCGCTGCATAAGGACGGTCGCCTCCGCCGAGCTCAGCAGAGTGCGTGGGTACGGGTTTGTCTCGGCGTTCGACAGCCTCGGGTCGTCGGTGAAATTCACTTCGACGTCTTGCATCACTTCGACCAAAGAGAAGCGAATCAGCGTCGCCTTCCCCGCGGGCTTCGACGGGACGCCAATTCGGAACACGAGCGTCTGCTCTTCACCCGCGATCAGGTCTCGTAGCGGAACCGCATAGGCGGCTCCGTCGAACCGAGGTCGAGGCAGTCGGTTTAGGACCGGCTTGACGGTATAGGCATCGGCCAGCTCCGACCCGGGCATGATTGAGACTTTCAACTCGGGATTCGAGACGACGGTGCCCGCCATCTGGGCCGCTTGGTCCTGGAAAATCTGGGGGAGGTTGGCTCTTGCATCCACGATGTGGTGCCACAGCCCCCCGCCGGATTCAGCAATCTTCTCCAGCAATTGCTCGTTGTAGTCGGTTCCAATCCCGATCGCGGTGATCGTGATGCCGGATTCGCGAATCCGCTGTGCGAGGGTCACGAACTCCGAGCCGATCGTCTTGCCGACGGTGGGATTGCCGTCGGTCAGGAGCAGGACCCGATTCACGGTCCCGGGTTCCTGAGAGGCCCGGCGCGCCTGGTTGAAGGCGGAATCCAGCCCGTCGTACATCGCGGTGAGGCCGCTGACCGAGATGGCCTTCACGGCCGCCGCGACCTCTCGGGAGTTCCCGACTTGCGTCATGGGCAGCTGGACCGTGACGGTGTCCGAGAATGACACGATCGCTATCTGGTCGGTCGGGCGAAGCTGTTTGATGAGAGCGAGCGCCGCGGCTTTCGCCTGTTCGATCTTCTCGCCGTCCATCGAACCGCTCGAATCGATCGCGAGGGAGATGCTTCGGACGCGCCCCGCGATGACGGCGGCGGACGGGGTCAGGTCCACGGCAATGTACACGGAGGTGCCCGCATTCGGCTTCAGATTCGCGCGATTGACGGTGCACTTCATCGCCAGCGGCGATCGCCGCTGGGGGCGGTTCTGGGGCTCCATCACCTGTTTCATGTTCCCACCTGGGGGCCGGGCGATGGCGGCGACGCTTTCTTATGTCTTGCGTCCTCGTTCTCACGAACCGATGTTCAGGTTATTGTGTGTCCCTCGTACACGTGAAGAGCTTGGCCTTTTGCTCGGAACTTCGACGCGTTTCAAGATCTGCAGTCGGAACGCGCGGGACCGCGAGAGGAGTCGACTCGCGCGATGCAACCCGCGGCCGGGGTGAGTGTCGGTCCGACTCACCCGCAGAACGGAGCGAATCCGATGCGTGGGCCAGGATTCGAACCTGGGAACCCCTTCGGGAAGGGATCTTGAGTCCCTCGCCTTTGACCGGGCTTGGCTACCCACGCGCGGCCGCGCAGAGACCGCGGTCCGTAAAACCTTTCCCGTCTCGATTGAGACCCGCACACCAACCGAGGCTTTTTCGTGTCCGCCTGCTTCGGGGCCGCAAAGGGGCGTCCATGGTCCGATACTTCACGAAGGCATTCTTCGACGAACTCGCAGGTCGCCTGAATGCGGACCCGGAATGGGGAAAGAAAGCTGGAGCGATCGCCGCGAAGATCGTCCTCACCTGCACGGACCGCAGCGCGTCGTTCCTCCTCGACATTCAGGGGGGCCGGGTCGCGGTCCACGACGTCGCGCCCGACGTCCCCGCGGACTTCAAGTTCGAAGGGACCTACGAGGCCTGGACGCAACTCGGGAAAGGGGAGAAGGACTTCCAAGGACTCGTGCTCGGCGGGAAAATCCGATTCCGAGGCTCGATGCCGAAGGTCATGGCCCTCATGGGCCCGCTGAGCCGCATCACCCAACTCGCGCAACAGGTTCCGAAGGAGTTCTAGCCGCCGCCCAGAACGCGATCACGGCGACCAGAAGGCCCCCCAGTTCGAGGACGCCGAGCAGGAAGGCGGTCGCCACGAACAAGACCGTCCAGGTTTGCGACCCGATGAACGTGACGTTGTCGGGGCCGGGGACGACAAAGTGGCTCACGAGCCCGTACACGAAGGAGGCGCCCATGAGGACCGCGATGAGCGCCGCCGCGAGCGGTGGGTTGAATCGCAAGATGACGAGGGCGACGATCGGCCCGATCAGGATGACCCCGAGGATGAAGACGAGATTGAGACCGGCAGGCAGAACCTGAAGGCCGAAATGGGCGGTCGCGTGCACTAAGTTCACGACGAAATGGGCTAGCACGACACCGATGAGGTACCGATCGAGACGTTCCATTCCTCACGACCCCCGCGTCGGAAAGCCCTCGGCCCGCCACGAGGTCACGACCTCTTCAAGGCCTTCCGCGTACGTGGGAAAGGAAGGCCGCCAGCCAAAATCGCGCCGGAACCGGGCGTTCGACGTCGCAAACGAGGAACTCAGGATCCGGGTCCCGTATCGGCCCAGGAACATCCGCGCGAGCCACCGCGGCATTCGGCGGGGCGGGCGGGCATCGAGTCGCTTCGCGATCTCCCCCAGGAACTCGGCCAATGGGACCGGCCGATCGTCGACGATGTGCCACACACCGGTCCTCGGCGCTTCCGCGGCCGTGACGAAGGCGCCGGCGGCGTCGTTCGAGTGGATCAGCGACCACACGGGGCTCTGGCGTCCGATCAGCACCGGGCGTCCTTTCACGATGGACTCCGCCAGGATCCTCGTATGCCAGCCGTCCGCGGAATAGAATCCGCCGCAGCGCAGAGCCAGGGTGTCGAACCCGTCGGCCGAGCCCGCCTCCCGGGCGATGTGCTCGCCGTCCAACGCCGAGGCGAGGACCGGATCGTTGGCCGGCGGCGCGTCCTCGTCGAACGGTCTTCCGTCGAGCGTCCCCACGGCCCAGACGACGCTCTCTTGCAGAAACGCCCGAGCCCCGACGCGGGCAGCGGCCGTGACGAGCGAGCGCGTCCCTTCCTGACGGATCCGATCGTTCACCGCCCAATCTTTCGGCCCGGTGCGAACTTTCGTCGGAATCGCGGTCGCGGCTCGGATGATAATGTCGCATCCCTTGGCCGCCTGCGCGACGGCGTCCGCATCGAACAGGTCGGCCCGTCGCGGTTCGCCTCCGAGCGACCGCACGGTCGCTTCCGCGGTTCCGCTCCGGGCGAGCCCCACGACCGTGTGGTTGCGCGCGACGAGCTGCCGAACGATTCGGCGTCCCAGGACGCCGCTCGCGCCCGCCACGAGCACGCGCACGCGCGGGTCATGTCTATCAAGAGATTAAATATCGCGGGGCTCATCGTCCCGTGAGCGCGGCGGAGCGGAGACGATGGTCGAGTTCGACCTCACGGATGAACAACGGCTCCTCCAGAAGACGGCGCACGAGTTCGCGGAACGCGAGATGCGGCCCGTCGCCCTCGAGTACGACAAGAAAGGCACGGTCCCGTGGGACGTCATCAAGAAGGCGCATGCGCTCGGCCTCGACACGGCCTTCATCCCCGAGGCGTACGGCGGTGGAGGCATTGATTCGGCCCTGACCCACGTGGTCGTCAACGAAGAGCTGAACTGGGGTTGCGCCGGCATGGCGACCGGGTTGATCGGCGCGGGCCTGGCGTACCTTCCGATCATCCACATGGGGACCGAGGACCAGAAGAAACGGTTCCTGACGCGCTTCACCGGCAAAGAGGCGCGCCTCGGCGCGCTCTGCCTGACCGAGCCCGACGCTGGATCCGACGTCGCGAACATCTCGACGACCGCGAAGAAGGACGGCGAGGAGTGGGTCTTGAACGGCGTCAAGCGCTTCATCACGAACGGCGGGATCGCGGACATCCACGTGGTCTTCGCGACGCTCGACAAGAGCCGCGCGCATTTCGGCATCCGGGCGTTCGTCGTGGAGCACGGCACGCCGGGGCTGAAGGCGGGCAAGGTCGAGGACAAGATGGGCGTCCGCGCGAGCCACACGGCGGAGGTCATCTTGGACGACTGCCGGATCCCGGAAGACAACCTGCTCGGCTCCGACGAAGGCACCGCGTTCTACGGGGCGATGAAGACGCTCGAGTCCTCCCGACCGCTCGTGGCCTCTGGGGCCATCGGGATCGCGCGGGCGGCCTACGAGTACGCGCTCGACTACTCGCGCAAGAGGAAGGCGTTCGGCACGCCGATCGCGAAGAAGCAGGCGATCGCGTTCATGCTCGCGGACATGAAGACGAAGATCGAGGCCGCGCGCCTCCTGACCTGGCGGGCCGCGTGGATGCTCGACCAAGGCATGCCGATGAACAAGGAGGCGAGCATCGCGAAGCTGTTCGCGGCCGACATGGCGATGGACGTCACGACGGACGCGGTGCAGATCCTCGGCGGCGCGGGCTACATGAAAGACGAGCCGGTCGAGAAGTGGATGCGCGACGCAAAGATCTTCCAGATCTGGGAAGGGACCTCGCAGATCCAGCGACTCGTCATCTCGCGCGAAGAGATCGGGGAACTCTAGGCTTTCCGGGCGAGCGCTTGGACCTTCGCGGGTTCCTCGAGGAGAGACCGTAAGAGCTTGCGGTATTCGCGCTCAACGTTCAGGTACTCGGTGAACTCCTTGTCCGTCATCGTCAGCAGCTTCGCGAGATGGGTGATCCCCTGTTTCACGAAGAAATCGACGTCTTCGAGACCGGCGATCGCCTCGGCCCACTCCGGCTTCTCGCCGACCGCCTCCATGCGCTTCTCGAGCTCGACGATGCGGGCCACGACCTCCGGATCCGTCCGGACGCGCAGCCCGATTTTCGCGAGGGCCTGCAACGCCTCCGTGGCCTTCTCCGCTGCATACGCCGGGGACATCCCCTCGCCGTGGGAGAGGTTGAACATCTCCGCCGTGGCGCGATAGTAAGTCTCGATGAAGTGGTCCACGCGTTCCTCGCGAGCGACCTCGACGAGGTCGGCGTCGCGCATCTTGCGGATGTGATGGTAGATCGCCTGGGGCGTGAGCCCGAGCTCCGCCGAAATCTGGCTCACCGTCATCTCTTTCGCCCGGAGAAGATAGATGATCCGTCTCCGTGTTTCGTCTGCGAGAAGCTGAAATGCTTCGGGGCTCTTGATGACCTTGAATGCCTTCATTGGCCGCCTCCGGAACAATGTATGTTTGTGCTCTAACATAAATGTTTCCATAATTAAAACAAAGGCTTTATTAACGTCCATTGCAATCAACCAAACATGCATTGGAACAAGAGAAACAGACGATTTACGAAGCCAATTGATGAGACGAACGACGCCCTCCCGTCGGACTCCGCAGTCCGCTACGCTTGGGCCGTGCGCGGGCTGGATCCGTGGATCCGGAGGTGGCCGGTATGATGAGCATCCCTCCGTACACGTCGATATCCGCCGGGTTGCAGCGAACCCGGGCGACGGACCTCGACCGGTATGTTCGGGCCGAATTCGGGGACCGCGACGGCGCGTGGCTCGCTGACGGGGTTCGCCCGAACCACTCGGACCGCCGGTCGTCCAAATCCGAGGACGACGGTCGCCTGCTGCGCCGGTTGACGCAGGCGATTAGCACCTTTTTCCTCTAGATTTTTCATTCGCGCATCGTCAGCCTTAAGCGCCCCATCCACTGTTGCGCGAACGTGGCCATCCCTCAGGTCGGCCAACTACCCGAGCCCCTCCGACTCCCGCACGGGAGCGTGCGCGGGGCGATCGCCGTTATCGTGACCGCGGCATATGGGTACGTCCTCCTTCAGGGAGGGTCCACACCGACCGTACCGACCGTCCTCGTGAATGCCGTGGTCGTCGTCATCGCCTTCTACTTCGGGAGCCGTGCCGTCTCGACCCCGCTTGCGGTTCAGCCCGGCCAGCCCGCTCCAACTGCTCCGCACCATCCGCGACTGGTCCGGATCCTCTTGTTCCTCGGATTCGCGGGCCTCACCGCGTGGTTCCTGACCCGGAGCCCTTCCCTGCAGGGCATTCCGGCCGACCTCCGGGCGGTCCTGCAAGTCCTCGGGGGCTATGTTCTCGGGGCCACGGCCTCCTGGCTCGTCCACCGTCGGGCACACGAGAGCCACATCCGTCACCGCCTCGCCACGTTCTTCCGCGATATCGTCGCGGTCGGCGCACTCGGCTTGACCGCGTACATCTGCTTCGCCCTGGTGACGAAACAAGGAGGGCTCTTGGCGGGCCGCGCCGAGCAAGCGCTGTCCCTCGTCGTGACTTTCTATTTCGGCTCGCGCGTGATTGGACATTGATTCCGGTGGGGCACTCCCGCCACGATCGCGGCAGCAAGACGCGCGTCAGAGTTTCATTTTAGATAGGCAGCGAGGAACGTATTTAGTTCGGCCCGGGAACGACGCGCCGTTCCCCCATGGACTCGCTCGCGATCGCAGCCGTAGCTGTCTTTCTTTCGTGCTTGGCGGGGTTCGCCTGGGGACGACGTCAATCGTTCCGGTCGGGAGCTCGGCGAGGAGACTGGCTCTGTCTTGCATGCGGGCAGCGCAACGAGTTCGAGCTGGACCGATGTTGGAGCTGCGGACGCGGAGCCGGGGCGACGGTCCACGATCCGAGCCACATCCCGCTGGCGCGACGGTGGCCATGCACCACTTGCGCGGCGTGGAACGGCATCGCGCGGGACGCATGCTGGCGGTGCGGAAACGCTCCCGCCGCTAGTGAATCTCCGGGGCTTCCTCGAGGATCTCGCGCTCCCGCATCTCGCGGCGCTTCCATCCCTCGAGCTGCCCGACAAAGTATGGGAGCAGACGCATGGAAACGTAGGAATTCATGAGCGGGATCCCGAGCTGCTCCGAGAAGACGAGAAGGTTGACCGCGTCATTGTACCGGATGCGCATCTTCATGTTCTCCGTGTAGAGGTCGAAGAAGAACAGGCCCCATAGGATCTCCTTGACGATCTGCAAGGCGCGCCTCCAGCGGCTCACGCCGTCCCCCAGTCCGAGCGGATGGTCGGGCGGCGCTAAACGTTTTCCTCCGCCGCCGGAGGCCTTTAGGGTGCACTCGCATTTCCGTCGGCCGTGGCGGATCTCGACCCCGGCTTGATCGCGGTGCTCGTCATCGCCGCCTTCTTTCTGGTCTGGTACTACGGTGCCTTCGTCTACACGCGTCGCCTCGCCCGCCGGATCGGGACAGAACTCAAGCGGGCCGTCGTCGGGTTGGGCGGGACCTCGAAAATCCAGTGGTTCGGGACGACCGCCTTCCGGATGAAGACGGAGGGAGCCGATCCGCCCTTTCAGGAATTCTCTCTCACGGTCACCCTGCGACCTCGAGAAATGCCAATCAACTGGGCGATCGGGACCGCTCAGGGCCGGCGAGATGCCGCGCTGGTGGAGGCCTCCCTCCGGAAGGACCCGCGGATCGAGTTCGAGCTCGTGGACCCGCAGACTCGTATCGGCCGGCGGAGGAGTCGCTCCAAAGCGGGCTGGTCGAACGTCTCCCTCGGTGGGAGTGAACTCCTCCTGTCCTCGGACGACGAGCGGAGTGCCCGTCGAATCCTGGAAAGCATCGACCCCGGCACGCTGGACCCGATCGCGGCCCTCCATGTGACCTCCGGGAAGCAGCCGGGCATCGCGGCCTCCGTGTCCGTGGCACCGGGGGCCGCGTCTCGAGGAATCGCGGCCATCCGGGCATTGGCGGAACGCCTCGCTGCCTAGTGGCAGCGCGTTCCCGCGAGAGGAGACAGCAGCCCTTCGAGAAGTTCCGGCGCTCCGCGGTGCATGAACCGGAGATCGACGAGACGCTGGGTCTCGTCGCACCGGTACGACACATGGAGCACGTGATAGATCTTCGTCCCCAGGAGGCCGAAGTGAGCCGAGCCAAGCGTGTAGGAAGCCGAATGGCCTCCGATCTTGCACGTCCCGGGGTGGGACTCATCGAACTTCGGGGGCGGGATCGATCCGCGCGAGGTTCGCACGGACAACTCGATCGCCCGCCGGGCTCGTGCATCGACGAGGAGCCCCGCGGCCCGGCCTTCTTGGGCCCAACGCACGCCGTCGTAGGCGACCGTGTAGTCCACATCCATCGGATGTCGACCGAGGCGCAAGTCCCAATTGTCCGGAAGGCGAATCACAACAAAATTTGAGGGACCCAAGACGAAGTGCGTCGCAGCGACGACGTGATCCCGCGTCGTGGGCTTCATGCCGCGCCCATCAATTCGGCAGCGAAGGGCGGGGTGTACGTCATCATGTCCTCGGAGACCCGACGGACCATGTCGACCCCCGTGACCTCGGACGAATACAGCGGGATGTACGACCGGACGAGCGGACCCAAGTCGCGGTACAGGACCTTCATGTACGCGGTCTGTTCGTGGTACTTGTTCGCGAGGTACTCGCCTGCGCCGTCTTGCAGCGCGATCTCCGGGCGGAGCACCTCGTTCACGACGACCCCGCCGATCGGGATGTTGAACTTCTGAACCATCCCAATGAAACGACGGACGACTGCGATCGGGAGGGCGAGCGGCAGAGTCACGAAGAAGAACGCGGTCCGTTCGGGATCTACGAGCACGCCTTTGGCCTTCTCGAACCGCTCGTTCATGGAAATGAGGTCCGCCATGAGCGGATCCTTCTTCACCTCCGCCATGACCTTCTCCTTCCGGAACGAGAGCTGGACGCGCATGCTAAGCGCCTCCTTGCGCGAATCGATCATGCGGGTGAGCCAGAGGCCGTAGATCTTGCTCAGGCCGATCAGGCGCACCGCGTTCGCGACCGCCGCGGTGTCGAAGATCACGCGATCGTACGCTTCGCCTTCTTTGAGGATGTAATCGACCATCCGATCGAACATCGCGCTCTCCTCGAACGCAGGGTTCGTCGCGGCAATCTCGATGAACGGCCTCGCATCGAGGGGGATGTCCGCCCACTTCAGGAATTCCTTGACGCGGCCTCGAATCGAATTACGGTAACGTTCCACGACCTCGGTCGTTTCCACCTCGACCGCATACACGTTCTTCGCGCCCTTCACCTCGATGACCTTTCCGCCGGAAAGGCTCTGGCCGAACAGGCTCGACAGGGAGTGGACCGGGTTCAAGGACGCGACCAGGACGCTCTCGCCTTGGGAAGCGCAGTGGTACGCGAGCCCCGCCGCGGCAACCGTTTTCCCGACGCCTCCCTTTCCGCCCGTGAAGATGTACCGCATCTTCGGCCGTTGTTCGAGGAGTTCGGGAAGGGTCGTCACACGGCATCACCTAGAGCGCGGGTCCGAAGAGCAGGTCTTGGGACACCCGCTCGATCATGTCGAGTCCGCGCGGTTCCCTCGGGTACATCGGGAGCATCGCGACGACCTTCCCCGCGAACTTCGATTTGATCTCATCGAGATATTTCCGCTGCATCCGCGCGCGGTTCCGGAGGAACTCGACCGCTTCGCCGCCTTTCGCCTCGGCGAGCTCCGCAGGGTACACCTGGTTCACGATCAACCCCGCCATCTGAAGGCCGAGGGCGTCGAACATCTCGAGCGCGCGCTCCGTGTCCAGGATCGCCATGCGCTCCGGGATCAGGACCATGAAGAAGGATGTGCGCCGCTGGTCGACCATGAGGTCCGTGAACCGCGTGATCTTCGCCTGAATGTCTTGAAGCTCCTTGAGGACCTCGTCCTCCGAGACCTTCGTCCCCTTCAAGGTCGCCGCGACCGCCTCGTACTCCTGGGCCTTCTCGCGCGCCTCCGTGATTTTCCCGACCCACTTGCTCAGGATCTCCGCCATCGCGATCATGCGAACGCCGTGGCCGAACGGCGGCATGTCGAACACGTACAGGTCGTGGCCGCTCGTGGACACGAGGTCGGCCATCGCGTCGTACGTCGCCGACTCGTACATCGCGGGCTCCGCTGACGTCGAGTCGATATATTCTTCGATTTCCACAGGGAGCTCCGAAAGCCCGTACATGGTGAGGATCTTCTGCTTGACTTCATTTTGGTAGTCGGCCACGCGCCGGTCCGCATCGATCTCCACTACGTCCAGGTTCGGGATGACGGAGACGAGCCCTTTTCCGAAAATGTCCCGGTCGAAAATATCGCTCAGGCTCGCCTGCGGATCTGTGGAGAAACAGAGCACGTTGCGCTTCCGTTTCGAGGCCATGTAGTGACTCAGGCCGGCGCTGCACGTCGTCTTGCCGAGGCCCCCTTTCCCGGCGAAGATCACGATCCCTTTGTCGCCTTTCTTCTCGAAAAAGGAGGCAAGGCCCATGGATTCCCTCAGAAGACTTGGTCGGTGAAGTCCCGCTCCCGGAATACGCGCTGCTTCCAGCTCTTGATGTTCGGGACCGCGTACGGCAGAATCTTGAGGGAGTAGTACGGGGGAATGACGGGCACGCCGAGCATGTCTCCGAGGGTGATGAACATGAACAGATGCTCGAGGTACATCCGGGTACGGAGCGCCGCCGTGACATGGCCATGGGCCGCCATCCCGTAGAAGACGCCTTTCGCAGCCTCCTTAATCTTTCCGCCCCGGCCTTTCGGCTTCGGGGCGTCGTTCGATTCAGTCATCTCGCCTCTCTCCTCCTTTCCCGATGCGCGACGGGCTCAAGAGCCTTGTCGGTGCGGCTACCTCTCTCGCTCGCCGCCGTCCGCAGCCGCGGGCGCCCGAGCGCGACGCTCCGCCATGCTGCTGCGGTAGCTGCGGAACAGCCGGACCGCCATCGACAGGCCGACAGCGAACAACACGGTTCCCACGGCGACGAAGACCGCATTGATTGCGACGGCCACGAGGATGTAGTCCTTCGTGTTAATCGGCGGCCGGACGTTCCGGAGGACCCATGAGTTGTCGTTGTTCAGGTACGCCCAGACGGAGTACAGGAACGTCCCGGTTTGCCACACCAGTGCCGCCAAAGTCGTCACGATCATGAAGACCCCGGGGATGAGGGAGAACCTCGTCGGGGCGCGCGTCCTTGCGAGGTGGATCGTGATGAGCATGATCGCAAGACCCGCAAGGAGCTGATTCGCGCCACCGAAGTACAACCAGAGGGCCCACCAGCTCCCGGAGACCGCGAATGCCCATGGGATGCCGAGGCCGACCACCGTCGAGACGTGCTTGTTGCCGAACACGTGGAACCGACCTTCGCTCCACGATTCCGCGGCGACGAGGCGGAAGAATCGCGTGACGAGCGCCTGAACCGTGAGCGCATAAATGATGAGCACGAGGCCGAAGAACGTCGTCAGGATCGGAGCCGTCAGACCACCGAGGAACGGCGTCGTGAGCGTGACCGCGCCCGCGACCCAGGCCGCGACATTCGTGCGGCCGACGAAGAAGCTCGGGGCGAGGACCATGTACGCGATCAGCGAGGCGAGAGCCAGGAGTCCTTCCGAGAGCATCGCTCCGCCGCCAACCGGGAGGGCGTCCGTTTCGATGTCCAGCTGTTTCGCCGACGACGAGCTGCTCACGAGGCTGTGCCATCCGGAGATCGCGCCGCAGGCGATCGCGACGAACAGGATTGGCCAGATCGGCCCGAGGATTCCCTGGGGATCAAACCAGAACGGGCCGGCCGGCATCTGGATGCTAATCGGGGTAGGTGCCCTCGGCAACGTCAACCCGAGGAAGCTGGCGCCCCAAAACGGGGTCATGAGGGCTCCGAAGAGAATCAAGAGAATTGCCGCGTAGGCCGGGTAGAACGCCAGGTAGTTCGTCGGCTGGACGAACATCGGAGTCGGAAGGACCGCGGCAGCGTACAGGATGACGGCGGCCACGAACGCCCAGATGGGGATGTTCCACACCCCGAAACCAAGGGTAATCGGGAAGGCCACGCCCAAGTAGATGCTCAGGACGACCACGGCGAGTCCGATTCCGGTGACCGCGAAGACGTTCATCTTGACCCGGTACAGGAGCTGGCCGCAGAGCAGCCCGGCGAGGAGGATGCCGACCGTTGCGACGAACGTCCCCGGGAACGCGTTCCAGAACGACGCGATGAGGGCAATGAACGTCGCCGAGATGATGATGAGGTAGAACAGGACGAAGGCGAGCAGGTTTGTCCGGCCCCGGGCCCCCGTGAACTCGTATGTAATCGGTCCGAACGAACGTCCCTCTTTCCGGACCGACAACATCATCGCGCCGTAGTCTTGCAGCCATCCGATGAAGAAGTTCCCGCCGATGATCCACAGGAGGGCAGGAAGCCATCCGAACGTGATTCCAATGAACGGACCCAGAATCGGTCCGAGCGCCGCGATACTCTTGAACTGATAGCCCCAGAGGACGTACCGACTCACGGGAAAGTACTCCACGCCGTCCATGTACATGTGCGCCGGCGTCGCCTTCTTCGCGCTGGATCGCCACACGTTCCGGTCGATCCACTTTCCATAGCCCCAGTACGCGACTCCATACAGCCCGATCGTGACGACGACCCACAGAAACGGAGTTGACAGAATGTCGACCACGGTACCTCCTCCCGCTCCCCGAACCCCTGCGAGGAGCTGCCACGGGTATTCTTGTCAGGCCGCTTAAACGTCACGTTTACCGGCCCCGGCCAAACCCGCCCGGATGCGCTAGCCCGACCCCCAAGAGGCCCCCTCACCGCCGCGGAAGACAGATACCATGGTTCGCCGTTTCGAGAACGTGGTGACGCGCCCCCCGCGGATCCAGCTGCTCGGCCTCCTGCCGGCGATCTTGAAGCCGTGCGGGCCCGCGTGCGCCCAGCCATTCACGAACCGGAACGTCGAGGCACTGAGGGACGAAGAGTGGGACGAGACCCCGGCTTTCGTGCTCGAGAACGCGGATCGGGCGCATCGGATCGCGGAACACCTGTTCCGGGATTTCGGGGACCGCGTTCGGATCGAGGTCGTGGGACTCGATTCGCCGAGGGGTGTGTGGCTCGGCCTCCGCCACCGTGTCGGCAAAGGCTTCGCAGTCATCGTGGACGGTCGCGATGTCTTTCGAGATCCCCGCGACTACGATCCGGTCAAGGGGGCGGTCTCGCGAGCGCTCTCGGCCCGTCCGTCGCCCGCATGATCTTGCAGCCCCCTAAGCAAGTGGCGCGGCTCCGGGCATGTCTGCTCGGAACAACAAAGGCAGCGCCGCCAGCCAGAGAATCTCAAAGACCAGGGAAACGATTGAAGGCAACGTGGCGACGGAGCCGAACACCGCGAACGCGAGGACGACCGTCAAGCCGAGATTCTTGAACGACGAGAACGTGGTCACGGCCACTCGATCCGCCCATGGGATGCGGAGCGCCCGCGTGAGCAGGAAAACAACCCCACCCAATAGGAAGGTCCGTCCGAACGAAAACAGGGCGAGAGACGTGATGAGCTCGGGATGGGCCAATAACGGTCCGCGGGTGGAGCCGGCCGTCGCCACGACGAGAAAGAAGAACGAGATGCTCACCCCACTACCGCGAAAACTGACGACTCGGGGAAACCGCCGGAGGAACCGGGACGCGATGAGCGGGACTCCAATCAGCAAGACCGTTTGCAAGACGAGTTCTCCGAACGGCGCGGCTTGGTTCGTGAAAACGAGGGTGATGGCCGGTACGAGACCTAGGCCAAGCAGATACAGAAGGGCCAAAGCAATCACGGACTGACGCGTATCTCCTCGGAGGATGGACGTAATCGGCACGACGGCGATGGCCGGGGGGACCGCCGCCATGAGCACCCAACCACTCCGGATTTGAGGATCCGGACTCAGGACGGCGAAGGCGAGGATCAGACCGCTCAGGACGACGTAGCTCATCCCGAAGGCCACCAAGAACGGTCGCAGCTCAGCGCGCGGGGAAATCCCGGAGATCGAGATTTCGGTCATCGAGAACGTCATCCCGAGCACGAGGGCGACCTGCGAAATCTCCTTCGAGTACGCGGGAAAGCCGCCCGTCGCGAAGCCGATCACCAGGCCCGAGGCGACCATCGTCGGGAAGCTGCGCCACGGGCGGAACACGTCGGCCGGAGACGGACCCGCGTTGAAAAGCTTGCCGCATCAGAGGGCCGCGAGGAAGGCCCCGACCATCGCGAGGCCAATCGCGAACTTCTGCGGGAACGTGAGCCGCTCGTCCATCCAGAACCGCCGCACCAGGATCGCGACGATCGGGTACCCCGTCGTGAGGGGCACGACGATCGCGATCGGACCGAGCCCGATCGCCAGGAAAATTGTAATCCCGGCGATGCTAAAGAGGAACAGCGACGGAATCGCCTCGCGGATCCCGGCACGATCCCAGGAGCCGCTCTCTCGTAAGCCTCTCGAAGCGACGGCCAAGTAGATGGGCGTCGAGACGATCACGTAGATTCCGGCATTTCCCGCGAAGCCGAGCGCGTCGATCGACATGCGCTCCAGGATTCCCCAGGCGCCCCACAAGATGATCGCGACAATCATCGGGGCGAGCCAGGCTCTCCCGACCGCGGCTTCGCCCGGGTGGTCGTGGAGCCCGAGGACAACCGCGCCGATCAGCAGGAACGCAATCGCGACGATCTGCACCGGGACGAGCGAGACGCCGAGGATGACGACGGCCGCCGCGACCGTGATGACCGGGTAGGCCGCGGTGAATCCGCTGACGACGCTCGCGGTGCCGGATTCCATGGCGCGGAACCAGAAGATCGTGCCGAAGCAGCCGCAGACCGCGCTCGCCGTCGCCAGGGCCACGCCGACGGCCGTCAGGCGGTCCCAGCCGGATCCGAGGAAAAACCAGGCGGCGTAGATTGGCGCGCTACCGACCGCGTACAGGACGAGCATTCGAGCTGAACCGAGCCGGACTGTCGGCTCTTTGGACAGGCCCTCGCCCACGCCGTAGCAGACGACCGTGAGCAGGGCGCAGACGAGCCAGAGCTCCATCTCTCGCCTCGCTTCGTTGGTCTGGATCCGTTTCGTTCATGAACGCCCACTCCGCGCGTTTCCGCACGTCGGAAGGGTTCGGGCAAACCGAAACCTCAGGTTTTATTAAAGGTTCTTGCACAAAAGTCGTCAAATCGGCGAGTTTCTGCGCGCCTTTTAGCACTCGGTTATTGTAGGACGTCTGAAGGACTTTGCACGGTTCCAGATTCAGAGCATGGAGATACCTTCATATGGGGACAGTGGCATCCTTTATCACGCGTGGGGCGGAGGCGGTTCCACCTCTCTTTGGAGGCGATTCGTATTTGGCAGACGCGCCTTGGCGTGATTTGTGGGTTGGTCGTCTTCGTTCTCGCAGTGCAGCCGGTCGGAGCCGCACCAGCCACGCCTGCCCCGAAGGCGGCCCCGGTCGAGTTGCGCATCGGCTTCCTCGAAGCGCTCGACAAACTGAACCCGTTCCAAGGCCTAAATGATCCGTCGTTCGAGTTCTATGGGCTGGTTTACGATTATCTGTACTCGTTTGATCAAGATGGAAATTTCGTTCCTAGCATCGCGGTGAACGCTGTCCCGGATGCCACGTCTCAGAATTGGACGTATTGGATTCGGCAAAACGTGAACTGGTCCGACGGCACCCCGTTGACCGCATCCGACGTTGCCTTCACCATCAATTACAACGCCCAGAACTTCAACCTCTTGTGGAACTACGAACCTTATGCGAACCGTATCGTGTCTTGCGGAGTGCCGCCCACCCAGCATTCGTATGTGGATCCGCCCCCGGGCGCCAGATGCCAAGCGCAGGTCACGTCCCCGGGGAACGTGACCGTCTACTTCGACCGGCCTTTTGTGCCGGGCAAGGCGCTCTTCTTCCCAATCATCCCCCGAAGCCAATGGTTCGGCATTGCGCTCGACAACGCGCAGTACCGATACGACAACTGTCCGACCAGCAGCCCTCCCGGGCTAATCGGGAGCGGCCCGTTCGTTGCGGACTCGAACATCTGCACGCAATGGTCGCAGCACCAGCCGATCGCGGTTCACAAGAATCCCAAGTACCATCCGGTCGGGAGCCACACGGGACCGTCCAATATTGATACCATTTACATGATTCAATTCCTAGACGAGAGCCAAATGGTGTACGCGCTTGAGACCGGCGCCATCGACATGGGGAAGTTTAGCTCCGCCGGCTACGAGTCATTGGCGGGGGCGAGCGGCATCGCGCGGCAGGAGGGATTGATCAGCACCCAGTACTGGAATGAAATTGGCATCTCGCAGTATGATACGACGTTCCTCAACCCCGCCCGATACGATGAGAACGTCCGCCGGGCGATGGCAATGGCGACAAACAAGGATTACATCCTAAAGACGATCTACGGAGGCCACGGGGTCCGGGGCGACTCTCTCATGACCCCGATCACTCCACAGTGGTGGTACGATCCGCCATCCGATCCCGGCGCGAACCTGACGTTCGATGTCAGCGCGGCGAACGCGCTCCTGGACAGGGCTGGGTACGACTCATGGTGGACGGACCGCTCCGGAGCTCGGTACCGGCAAGCGAACCGAACAATCAGCTTCACCGACACGAATGGCAAACCGAGGACAATCGCACAAGGCACGCAACTCATCTTCTCGATGGACGTCCGGAAGGAATTCTTGCAGGAACAGGCCGTCGGCAACTACTTGGTGACCGCGTGGGCCCAGATCGGGATCAAGCTGGTCCCAACAACCAAGCTGGAGAATTCGCTGAGTAAGGACGTCTATGGCGGCAAAGTGGACACATACATCTGGTACTGGTCCGGCGATCCGGACCCGAACTACCTGCTCAGCATCGAGTCGAGCTTCACCCTTGATGGCTGGAACGACAACTTCTGGGACAATGCGAGTTACACCGCCCTCTACGTGAAGCAGCTCTCTGACACGAACTTCACTCAGAGGCAGAAAGATGTGCGGGCGGCCGAGAAACTGAACTACGAGAGCGCAGTCTACATCATCTACCTTTTTCCGTACGGCGAGTGGGCTTGGCGGACGGACCGGTTCACCGGTTGGGGCGACTGGAACGCCCATCCGTACCGCCAGATGGATGCCTTCTGGGGCGCTAACCCCTTGTTCTTCGACTTGACCGTGATGGGCGGACCCGTGAACAACCCACCTACGAAGCCCATCCTTGCCGGCACGCCACCGATCACGGCGTTCGTGAATCAGTCAGTGACCTTCATTGGCAATTCGACGGACCCGGATCCGGGCGAGACGCTGACGTGGGCCTGGCATTGGGGAGAAGGCAACCAGACGATCCACTCGACCACCTCAGCGGCCCAGGGCGATACGGCCTCCTACAAATGGGCGGGCTCGGGATACTACAACGTGACGTTGACGGTATCCGATGGGGCGTTAAGCGCCACCTCGGACCCGTTCGAAGTCCATGTAGTCCCGGTCGTCGGAGGCCTGGGTTGGGTGAATGGAACGGTCAAAGATAGCACGACCCAACTCGCGATTTCCGGGGCCGGGGTTCGCACGTCGCCCGGGAGTTACGCCGCCTTGACGGATTCAACCGGGGCGTACAGCATCCTGCTTCCGGCCGGGACGTACGCCGTGACGGCCAGTGCGTCTCTGCACGAAAGCAAGACCACGACGGGCGTGACCGTCTCCGCGAATGCGATGACGGCGGTGAACTTCCTCCTCATCCCGGCTCGAGGGTGGATCGCGGGCACCGTACGAAGCGCCGCCGGGAACACCCCGATCGCCGGAGCCGCGATCTACATTTATGCGAGCGGCGGACAGCAGTACGCGGTGAGCGCGAATAGCCAAGGGTCGTACAACAAGTCTCTCACGCCAGGGACTTACTCCGTCAACGCGAGTGCGACCGGTTACTTGTCGAGCAACAAGACCGGCATCGTGGTCGTGGATGGACAAACGAAGACCGTCGACTTCTCCTTGAATCCGCTGGCTCAGCCGCCAGCGGGGTTGTCGCCCCTCGTCATTGCCGGCACCGCGCTGGGCATCGTCGCCGTGTTGGTGGCGGTCGCCGTTTTCCTGAGGATGCGCCGCCGGAAGAAAGAGGAGGAAGAAGGTAAAATCGAAGTCCCGAGTCGATGATCGCCGGGAGCGATCGGGCGAGCAGCATCGGCCGCGACCAGAAGGGACCGGATGAACTTTCGACGGTATCTATTGCGGAAGACCGTCTATGTAATCATCACCATTTTCTTCATCGCGTCTCTGAATTTCCTTCTCTTTCAAGTCATCGCCGGGGACCCTACGTACGTGCTCTTGCCCCGGGGCTGCGGAACATCGAATGTGACCGGTGAGTGCCCCCTCCGGGCGGCGTTGATCCACGAATGGGCCCTTGACCAGCCCCTCATCGTCCGCTTTGCCACGTACCTCCGGAACGTGTTCTCCGGGAACCTAGGGACCTCCATCACGTACCAGACAGGGGTCCCCGTTGCGACCATCATCGCCCCACGCCTCTGGACGACACTCATCCTCGTCGGCGTGGCCACCGCCACGACCATGTGGCTTGGAATCATCCTCGGTCGGATCTCGGGATGGAGGCGCGGACGCCCGGCGGACGTCATCATCACCCTTTCCACCCTATTTGGGTACTCGATGCCGTCCTTCTGGGTGTCTCTCTTGTTGATCTTCAGCCTCTCAGTAACCATACGTATTTTTCCCGTGTATTGGGACTTTGGTGCGTATGCGCGGATGGACTTGCTTTCGACGGTCCTGGACTACATGTGGCATTTGATCCTGCCCGTCGCCACGTTCGTCATCACGAACGTTGCCTGGTTTTCCCTGACGTTGCGCAACTCCCTGACCGACGTCTTGCCCGAAGATTACATGATAACCGCGCGCGCAAAGGGGTTGAGTCAGGGTCAACAGCTGCGCTGGCACGCGTTGCCGAACGCGCGGTTGCCGTTGGTGACTGCGTCCGCGTTGTACTTTGGTTGGGTCGTGAGCGGGGCAATCGTTATCGAAATTGTCTTTACCATCCAAGGCCTCGGCCAGCTCACTTGGGAAGCTACGACAGCTTTTGACTTCCCCCTCCTTTCGGGGATTTTTCTGATCGCCACCATTGGCGTGGTCGTCGCCAATGCGATGGCGGATGTCCTGTACATGTTCCTAGACCCTCGGGTTCGCGAGGCATGAAGATGGGGGAGACCACCGTCGTCGGAAGGCGGTATTCCCTGCTTCGCGAGCGGCTCTCGCACGACATCGAAAGGTTCCGTAAGTTTGCTGCGGTTTTGATAAAGAACCGCCTTGCCTTCGCGGGCATCGCCATCATTGTGCTCTTCTCGGTCATATCGTTCGGGGCTCCGCTTCTCGTCGGGCCGTATCCAACGCAGCTGCAGCGGACGGACGACAACTTGCCTCCGTCAAGCGCTCACTGGCTCGGAACCGACTGGGAGGGCTTCGATCTCTTGACTCTTCTCGTTTATGGCGGACAAATCTCGCTGATTATCGGGTTCAGCGCATCGATCGTCGCGATGGTCCTCGGGACCGCGGTAGGCGTCTTTGGCGGCTTCTACGGCGGCATAACGGACCTGATCCTCGCGCGGATGACCGATTTCTTCCTTGTGATACCTTGGCTCCCGTTCGTCCTGGTACTCGTCATCATCCTTACGCCCAGCCTCCCCACGATCATCCTGGCAATTGCCATCGTTAGTTGGCCGAGCACCGCGCGGGTAATCCGATCGCAAGTTCTGACCGTAAAGGAACGTCAGTTCATCGAACGGTCCCGCGCGATCGGTGCGCGACCGGGTTTCATCGTCCGTAAGCACATTATTCCGAACGTTATGCCGCTCGTTTGGGCGGAGGCCGTGCTGACCGTGTCGAACTCGGTCTTCACGGAGGCCTTTCTCTCTTTCTTCGGCCTGGGCGCGTCGGGACCCGACGTGATCAAGAGCTGGGGAGTCCTCGTCAATGAATCGTACGTCCACCTCGCACTTGTCCAGGGTCATTGGTGGTACTTTGGCCCGCCCGGACTCTTCATCACGGTGGTGGTGCTAGGCTTCGCCATGCTAGGATACGGACTCGAGGAGATCATGAACCCAGCGTTGAAGCGTCGCTGAATTTCCTTGATAGCCGGAATCCCGAGCTGTCTCTCACGAACCAACGACTCAATACCATACCGAAAGGCAATTCGCGGTCGTATCAGGCCTGCAAGACGAAACCGCCATAGGAGTCGAAGTTATCCCCGGCTGGGGATGACCCCGGCGGACGTCGTCATCATCGGGGCGGGCCATAACGGGCTCGTCGCCGCGAACTATCTCGCCAAAGCGGGGCTCGGCGTCGTCGTTGTCGAGCGTGCAGACCGTGTCGGAGGCGCGTGCGTCACGGACGAGATCGCGCCGGGATTCAAGGTCAGCGCTGCGGCTTACGTGTCGGGACTCTTCCGCCCGCAGATCATCGAGGATCTCGAGCTCGCGAAGTTCGGGCTGCGGCAAGTGGCCTTCGACCCACAGGGCTTCTGCCCTTTCCCCGATGGACGATATCTTCTCCTCTGGTCCGGCGGCAAGAAGACCGCGAAGGAAATCGCGAAGTTCTCGAAGAAAGACGCGGCGGCGTATCCGAAGTACGAGGCGATGTGGGCCGAGGTCTACGACCTCGTCGAACCGATGCTCCTCGCCCCGCCCGTCCCGATCGCTGACTTGGTCTCGCTTCTCCGCGGCCCGGAAGCGGAGGACCTCCTCCGGCGCTTGCTCTTCTACAGCGCGGAAGAACTCCTCGATGAATATTTCGAGTCGGATGAGGTCAAAGCCGCCTTCGCGAACGAGAGCGTAATCGGTCATTTCTCCGGACCCTCGGCGCCAGGGACCGCGTTCACGCTCGCGCACAACCTCCTCGGGAACATCGACGGCCAGGTCGGTGGCTGGGGGCTCGTGCTTGGCGGGATGGGCGCATTGCCCGACGCCCTCGCGGCCGCCGCACGCGCCCGCTGCGTGGAAATCCTTCTCCGCTCTCCGGTCGAGAGAATTCGCGTCCAGGGAGGACGCGCAGTCGGGGTGCGACTCGAAGGAGGGCGAACGATCGACGCCAAGGCGGTCGTCTCGACCGCGGATCCGAAACGCACGTTCCT
Source organism: Methanobacteriota archaeon (assembly GCA_005878525.1). Classification (GTDB taxonomy): domain Archaea; phylum Thermoplasmatota; class Thermoplasmata; order RBG-16-68-12; family RBG-16-68-12; genus RBG-16-68-12. Next base: position 9,077 of record VBMB01000138.1, on the reverse strand, counting down.
CCAGATGGTGGAACCGGATAACCTGCCCGTCGAATTTCGCCGCGCCATCGCCGCGATCAAAATGCACGGGGCCGCGATGAAAGTCAACTGCGCATTGTCGGAGCTCCCCCGGTGGTCCGCGGCCGACCGGACGCCCGGACCGCATCATCGGGGAAGCACATACATCGGACCCTCGATCGACTACGTCGAGGACGCGTTTCTCGACGCCAAGTACGGCCGACCCTCCGAGCATCCCTGGCTCGAGGTCGTCACCCAGAGCGCCCTCGATCCGTCCGTCGCGCCGCCGGGGAAACACACGCTCTCGATCTACGTACAGTACAGTCCATATCACCTGGCCGTGGGTTCCTGGGACGAGTTACGGGAGCCGTACGGGGACCGAGTGATCGAGACGCTCTCCGAGTACGCGCCGAACGTCCCGAAGGCAATCCTCGCCCGCGACGTGATCACGCCGCTCGACCTGGAGCGTCGCTTCGGGCTGACAGAAGCGCACCAGTCGCACGGGGAGATGGGACCGGACCAGTTCTTCTCGTTCCGGCCGGTACCCGGTTGGTCGAATTACCGCACGCCGGTCGAGGGGCTGTACCTGTGCGGCGCCGGCACGCATCCCGGAGGCGGCGTGAGCGGCGCTCCGGGGTACAACGGGGCCCACGCGGTCCTCGAGGACTGGCCGAAGCTGAAGGTCGGCTAAGAGGCGGAACGCCTCCGCATGAGCCTCTTGATCGCCCGCAACGGATACGCGAGGAACCGCTGCCCCTGCAGGTACGCCCTGCGGGAGATCGCCTCCGGGGACCAGAACGCATCCTTCAGTTCCACGAGTTCCTTCTGCGGAGAGAAGAACGTGTAGATCGGGATGCCGATCGCGAGAAGGACGAGCGAGATCCCGATCAACCGCGGGCTGACGAGTCCCATGAGGACGACGGAGAAGAACATCCCGACCACCGGGATGGCGACCTTCCAGCGAAGTCCGCTCGAGAGCCTCGGGTGCATGCGTTCGAGGAAGATCGTGGAGAAGCACGTCGCGAAGTAGACGAATGCGAGGAGGAACACGGCCGAGCTGATCAAATCGGACAAGGTGCCCATCAGACTCGCCACATACGCCGTCACGCAGAGGATGATCAGCCCGAGGTACGGCGTGCGGAACCGCTTCTGTTTCCGACTGAACACCTCGGGGAGCAATCCATCGATCGACATGGCGTAGGCCAACCGCGAGGTGCCGACGGTCCCCGATTCATCGGCTCCCGTGATCGACAACAGAGCGCCCACACCAACGACCAGGACGATCACGGATGTCAGGAGCGCGGGCGAACTGAACGTCGCCCGAGCCGCATCGACGAGCGGACTGCTCGACGCGCCGAGCGCGCGTCCGCCAACCGTGCCGATGACGAAGAAGTTCGTGAGGAAGTAGAAGGCAATCACGATCACCATGCCCATGAGGATCGCCCGCGGGATCGTCTTCCTCGGCTGGATCACCTCATCCGTCGGCAGGGTCGAGAGTTCGAATCCCGCGTACGCCCAGAAGATGAGGACGAGCGCCCGGCCGAATGCCGAGAAGTCGCCGGTGAAGAACGGGACGAGGTTTCCCGCGAACTGCCCCGGCTGAAGGGCCAAGAACGCGATGCCTCCGAGGACAATCAAGAGGAGGGGGGACAACTTTGCGACGGTCAGGACGTCGTTCACCCTGCCCGCGGCCTTGACCCCGATGAGGTTCGTCACCAGGATGATCGCGATGAAGACGGCCTTCAGGAGGGCCTTGCCGAGATCGTCGATTCCCGGGTCGAGCGCCAGGAAGTATTGGGTGAATGCGACGGGGAAGACCGCGAGGGAGAACCACTCTGCGAGGAGGAGACCCCACCCGACGATGAATCCGGGAAATGGACCGGCGACCGCCTTCACATAGGCATAGGGTCCGCCGACCTTTGGCAAGATCATCACACAATAGGAGAAGGAGAGGGCGATGACCATCGCCATCGCTCCTGCCAGGACCCACACCAGCAGAGACGACGGGCCCACGAGCCGCGCCCCGATCGCGGTGGCGACATACACGTCGGCCCCGATGATCGAGCCGACGACGAGGCTGGTCACGTCGAACGTGTTCAGCTTGGCCGACACGCCGGTCTGTGTGCCGTCACCGCGCGGCCGCATCGCGCGGCAATGGCTCCGAGTCTAAATACGGGCTTGCGAGTCAATCGCCGCCGTCCGTAATGCGTGCGTCTCGAGGTAGAGGATTGTCCCGTGGCACCGTCGAGTCCGGCCGAGAATCTTGCAACGTTGGGCTGCCCGCCTCCATACAAGCTCGTCCCGTGCCATGGCTGGAATCGAATTCCGGAGCCGTTCCTCCCGCTGGTTATCACGAAAGATTTTGAACGAACCAAGTATTTAAAGAGGGCTTCCCCTGGACAATCGTTCTACATGGCGAACTCGTTCCGAGAGGACTCGGAAGGAGTCGCGTCGACAGTCGCGACTCTCTTTGCTCTGCTCGCGGCGGTGCTCTTCCTCCAGGCGGCCGTCATCTCCGTGATTCCCGCTCGCGAGTACGCCGCCGAACGCCAGACCTCCGTCGCGGCGCTCCAGGCCCTCGACTACCTTCGGTATGCCGCGGTCGGAGCCGCGGTCCCCGGCGGCCAGTTCTCCTTCACGATCCCGCTCGGCACGCCCTCTTCGTCAGCCTTCTCGACTCCGAGCGACGGAACCCTTCAATTCAACACGGGCGGCGCGGTGCCCGCGAACATCACGATGCAATACGTGCCTACGATCCACGACAGTCGGATCACGCACGTGGACCAGGACATCGTCCTGGCGATCGACAGTTCCGGGTCCATGACCTGTTGCCCGTCGCCTGGGAGCGATCCCGGTCGCCTACGAATCAGCGCCGCGAAGGACTACATTGGGCGTCTCACCCGCCCCGACCGGGTAGCGAGTGTCGACTTCAACGGGGTCGCCCGGCTCACCCGGACCAATGTTGGCGGCCCAGCGCACCATCTCTTCTCCCCATACAACAACGGTATCCCGGATTACAGCGGAGCCCAGGCTGACCTCGACACGATCGGCTCGAGCGACAGCACGAACTTCGGCGCGGCGCTCTTCGTCGCGAATAACGAGCTCATCACGTATGGAGTCCGGAGCCATGCATGGGTCATCATTCTCCTGACGGACGGTCAGAACACGTGTTGCCCGACCCAAGCCGGCGGCGATGCTCAGGCCCGACTCGAGGCCGCCCGGGCGAAGGCGAACAACATCACGATCTTCACGATCGGACTCGGTCCAGACGCGGACGCCTCGCTCCTCCAAGAGATCGCGACGACAACGGGAGGCACATATTACGCAGCGCCGACCGCGGATTCAATCAAGTTCATTTACCTCGAAATCGCCAATCACTACTCCGGATCGGTCGCCTGCGGCACGCTGGTGACGGCGAGTTCGATTAGCGGCTCCCTGATCCTGAACCGCGGGAACCGCCAGTATCCGGTTCAGACGATGAGCCTCGAGGCGGGAGGGGTCACCTTGGCCCAAGCCGGCGGGCAGGTGGTCCATCAAGGAATCCCGTTCGTGTTCGAGCCGCGCGATAAGGGGACCGGTACGCTCCACCTCACACTCCTCACGTTCGTGGGAAGTCCATTCCGGGCCTCGGGCTCGGACTACGCATTCATCAACGCGGAGTTCCTCTACGCCAATACGAACTCCCAGACAATCATCCGACCCAACCTTGGCGACGAGGCTCGGGAGGTGGGCAACACCTCGGCCTACGTCCAGTACTGGGCAGACCAAGGCGCGGCGACGCAGCCTGCGGCCGCGGCCGTGCGGCAACCCTTGAACCGGGCGCAGGGGCGCCTCCAATGGGGCGACGTGAACATGACTGGGGGGAAGATCTCCCTGGCGAATTTCAACGTGGGCAGCGCGCAGTCCCAGCTGTCGGCCGCGATCACCGCGACGAACAATCAGGTCGCGCTGGGAAACATGCAATCCTGGCTGGGAAAGTCCATCAACGACCAGATCATCTTTGTCTCATGCCTTCTAAGCCAATGGGTGAACTGGTACAGTGGGATCACGCTGACCATCCAGAGCCCAAGCGCAGCGGCGTGGGCGCTATGGTTCGCGGATGCCTTCCGGTCGACGGGTGCCCTCACCACGACTGGCCTTTCCGGCAACACAGTCGTCATGACGGTGAACGCGGTGGACCGCCTTGTCGTCGATGAGCGCGTAATCCAGCTCAGTACAAGCTGAAACCGGCGTCGAGTGGTTTGTGAAGTCGTTAGGTGGGCCGCTCGATGATCGTCGCAAGGCCCATCCCGAATCCGATGCACAACGTCGCGAGTCCGTAGTGGAGGTCCTGTCGCTCCATCTCGTGGAGCATCGTCGTGATCAGCCGAGCGCCGCTCATGCCGAGCGGGTGGCCCAACGCAATCGCGCCGCCGTTGACGTTCAGCTTCGCGTCCTCGAAGCCGATCGTGTCCCGGGTCGCAATCGGGACGGAGGCGAAGGCCTCGTTGACCTCCCAGATGTCGATGTCGTCCGCCTTGAGGTCGGCCCGCGTCAGGGCCTTCCGGATGGCAGGGATCGTGCCGTCCAGCATGATCGTCGGGTTTGTGCCCGCGACGCCGGTCGAGACGAATCGTGCGCGGGGTTCCAGCTTCAATTCCCTCGCCTTGTCGGTCGTCGTCACGAGGATCCCGCACGCGCCGTCATTGATGCCGCTCGAGTTGCCTGCCGTGATCCGGCCATCGGGCTTGAACGCAGCCGCGAGGGACGCGAGCTTCTCCAGCGACGTGGTCCGACGCGGGTGCTCGTCGGTATCGAACATCCGTTTGTTGCCACCCTCGTCGAACACGGGGACGGGTTCGATCTCCTTCTTGAACCGGCCTTCATCGATCGCCCGGATCGCCTTGCGGTGGGACCAGAGCGAGAACTCGTCCATCTGCTCCCGGGTGATCTTGTACTTGTCCGCGACGAGGTCGGCGGAGATGCCTTGCTGCACGATCTCGTATTTCTCGAGAAGCTTCGGGCTGAGCGCTCCGGCGTCGGAGCCCAGGGGGACGCGGGACATCACCTCGACACCGCCCGCGATGACGACGTCGTTCTGGCCCGTCATGACCTCCATCGCGGCGAAGTTGAACGCCTGCAGTCCGGAGGCGCACATCCGGTTCACGCTGGTCCCCGGGACCGACTCGGGAAATCCGGCGATCAGCGGCGCGAGGCGGGCGATGTTCAGGCCCTGTTCGTCGACCTGGGTGACGCAGCCCAGCACCACGTCTTCGACAATCTTGGGCTCGATGCCGGTCCGGTCCGCGAGAGCGCGAAGGACGAACGCGGCCAGGTCGTCCGGCCGCCAGTTCGTGAGAGAACCGGCGCGCTTCCCAATCGGCGTCCGCACAGCTCCGACGATTACGGCATCAGGCATCCGCGGTCCTGACCTTCCCAAGGGCCGCGTGAGATAAGAAGGTTCGCCACCGGATCCGCGTTCGCGGATTTCCAGACAAAGGAATTTAGGCTATCGCTCAGATGAAGTCTCGTGGCTCAGGTCTGCGCGCGCTGCCACACGGAATTCCGAGGTGCGTACGCGTTCGGACTGTACTGGTGCACGGTCGACCGGTTTTTCGTCTGTCGACGATGCTGGGAGGAACGGTGCGGCGAAGGCCACGGATCGGGAGCGAAGAACCTCAGCTTCCGCGGAATCTCCGCCCTCGGCTTCCTCGTCATGGTCACGGTGGTCGCCGCACCATGGGCGGGCATGGTGGCCTACGACTATTCCACGCTGAAGGAATGGAACGCCGCGCCGATCGTGCCCGTCGGCGAGCTGCGACTCGGGCAGATCGCGAAGGTGGCTGGCGTCATCGTGTCGAATTCATCGATTGTCTTCGGAGGTCGAGAAGTCGACACGGACGGCGGATGGGTCTGGAGTTGGGACGCGACGGGAAGCTTCGCCGTGACCGATGGGGCGGGAACGGTCTTCGCGACGATGGAGCGGTGGTGGGAGGTCGGTCCCGGGCTCCATCCGGCGCCAAACGCGGTGCGGACTTCGGGGACCGTCTACATGTCTGGGGATCGCGTGTACATGATTGGCAACGTCGCCTCGCGCGCAGATGGGACGCTCGTCTTCTTCGTTCGCATCCTGAGTCCTTCTCCTGCGGATCCAGCGCCGCCCCCGATTCTGCTCGCGTTCATCGCCCTGCTGGTAGGACCGCTCATCCCGCTCTGGTTGTGGGCCGGCGTCTGGTGGCACGGACGGGCAGTGCTCCATCGGCGCGCGGTGAACGGCATTCCACCGGTGCGCATCCTCGAAGGTGCCTACCGGGATCCGAGTCTGTCTTGGAGGCCCAACCGGAAGAGTATCTCCGTGCGACAGAGGAGGTACGTCACGATCGTGCTCGTCGCGATCTTCGCCGCACTGGTCTATCTGACGACGTTTCTCCTCAACCTCCACGAGAGGTCGGACGAAGTCGCCCCCATCCTCGTCATCTCGTTCGGAGGCCTGATGCTCGTTGTGCTTCCCGTGCTCTGGGTGCTCTACGGAGGAGGATTGCCAGCCGCGGTTGCGTTCAGCGAACGAGGATTCCACCTCTGGTACGACAATCCATACGAGCGCCAGCTCAACGATGACTTCATCCCCTGGGCGCAGATCGCGAAGATTGAGTTCCGAGATGCGGGGCGGTACGAGAAATACTGGTATCTCGAACGAACGACCGGAGAAGGCGAGGATCTCGACAAACTGTCAGCTGAGAATCTGCGCGCCTTGACCGCCGAGTGGAAGCGGCGGACCGAACACGACCTTCAAGGAGGACAAGCGGCGGTCGACGCGTGAGCGAAACCTCACGAGGTTGAGAGAAGGTTCATGCCGGCCGGCTCGGTTCCGTGATTGTGGCGGCGTCCCTCGATGGCATCGTCGTCCTCGACTTCACTCGCCTCCTCCCGGGTCCGTTCTGCACCCAGCTCCTCTGCAACCTCGGGGCCGACGTCATCAAAGTGGAAGACCCACAGCTCGGCGACTACATGCGATCGGTGCCGCCGATCATCCACGATGTCTCGTATCCCTTTGCGATGGTGAACCGCGGAAAACGTTCGCTCGCGGTCGACTTGAAAACGTCCGAAGGTCAAGAGATCCTCCGAAAACTCATCCGCCGAGCGGATGTCGTCGTGGAGCAGTTCCGGCCCGGCGTCATGGCCCGTCTCGGAGCGGACTACGATGCCCTCGCGATGTGGAATCCGAAGCTGATCTACTGCTCATTCTCCGGATACGGCCAGAACGGTCCGTACAAAGATCTCCCGGGGCACGACATCAATTTCGAGGCGCTCGCGGGCCTCTTGTCCGTCACCCGGAGCCTCGACGAACGACGACCCGCGATCCCGGGCGTGCCCATCGCCGACCTGGCGGGCGGCTTCAACGCGGCGTTGGCGATCCTCGCGTCGCTCCGGACTCGAGACCGAACGGGAAGGGGCGAATTCATCGATGTCTCCATCTACGACACGGCCGTGACCCTGCTGGTCCTCGGTCTCGCGCGGTATCTTGCGACGGGTGAAGAACCGATGCCCGGTGAAACCCTCCTCACCGGATCGTTCCCTTTCTACAGCCTTTACGAGACGAAGGACGGCCAATGGATCTCCGTCGCCACGGTCGAACCGAAGTTCTGGGAGCGGATGTGCGAACTCATCGGGGCGCCGGAGCTGTCTGGAAAGCAATTCGCCGAACCGGCCGAGCGGCCCGCCGTCGCGCAAACGCTCGCCGCCCGATTCCGAGAACGGACACTCGAAGAGTGGGAGCCGCTCTTCTTCGCGGAACGGCTCCCGCTCGCCGGGGTGAAGCGGGTGCCGCAGGTCGTCAATGACCCACAGGTGAAAGCCCGCGGCCTCCTCCCGACGGTCGACGTGCCGGGAGTCGGAAAGCTCCAAGTCATCTCCCACCCCGCGAAGCACACGACGACGGAGACGCGGAACCCCGCGCGCGTCCCGACGAAAGGCCAGGACACGGACGCAATCCTGCGGTCTCTGGGATACACCTCGCGGCAGATCGAGGCGCTCGCCAAGAAGAACGTCGTCGCAAGGTGAGGTCCAGATTGTGCGCAATTGCGCACAAAGAATTCACTCGCCCTTGAACTTCGGCTCACGCTTCTCCATGAAGGCCTGGAGGCCCTCGTAGATGTCCTCGGTCGAGGAGACGAGCCCGAACGCCATCGCTTCCATCTCCAGGGCGGTTTCGATGGGGGTGTCGTTGCTCCGGTTCAGGAGGACTTTCGCGAGACGAATGGCGATGGGCGCTTGTTTCGCGAGTTTCTCCGCAAACCCGCGGACCTCCGCCCCGAACGCTTCGTTCGGCACCGTCTTCGTCACCAGGCCAATCGTCGCGGCTTCGTCCGCGGTGAGTCGAGAACCGAGGAACACGAGCTCTTTCGCCTTCGCCTGACCGAGGACGCGAACGAGCCGCTGACTGCCGCCGGCTCCGGGGACGAGGCCCAGGTTGACCTCCGTTTGGCCGAGCTTCGCCCGACTCGCCGCGATCCGGAAATCGCATGCGAGGGCGATCTCGAGACCGCCGCCGAAACAGTGCCCGTTGATCGCGGCAATCGTCGGCTTCGGGAAATTCGCCAGGTGGGTGACGACTGCCTCGGATCGCTGCGAGAAGCGCCACACCTTGAACGCCTTCGAGATGTCGCCGAACGACGTGAGGTCGGCCCCCGCGCTAAACGACCGGTCTCCCGCACCCGTGACGACGACGCAGCGCACGCCCTCATCCTCCCCGAGGACGGAGAGCGCTTTGTCGAGCTCTTCGAAGACCTGCGGACTCAAGGTATTGAGCCGATCCGGCCGGTTGATCGTGATGGTCGCCACATGGGTCGCCGCATCCTGGGCGACGAGCAGGGTCTCGTACGTCATCGTGTCGCCTCCCGAACCGTGTTCGTAGAATCCCTTCCCCGATTTCACGCCGAGGTCCCCGCGAGCCACCATCTCCTCGAGGATTTTCGCGGGCTTCGCGTCCTTGACAGCCCTCAGGGCGGCGAGCACGACGTCGACCCCGATGTCGTCGGCCGTGGCGAGGGGCCCTTTCGGGAACGCGGTCCCTAGGCGCATCGCCTCGTCGATTTCCGACG
>VBMB01000159.1:4993-7254 GCA_005878525.1 Methanobacteriota archaeon | reverse complement strand
CTCTTCGGCGCCGAGGAGGAGGAATTCCGCCCCATGCGCGTTCGCGAGGGCGATTCGATGTCCGATGTACGAGTAGTCGACGTCGGAGTATGCAAAGACGCACGTCTGCGCACCGAATCTCTCGATGAGCCGCGGGAGCTCTTCTTCCGGAAAAATCGGGATCCCTTCGGGATACAGGTTCCCCGCGAGGGACGCGGGATACTTCCGAGTCTCGATCCCGGGGATCTGCGTGGCGGTGAACGCGACGACGCGATACGCCGGATTTTCCCGGAAATAAACGTTGAAATTATGGAAGTCGCGGCCCGCGGCGCCGAGGATGATGACCCTGCGCGGCTCCGCCATGGGTTGGGGAGCCGCCGGGGATGTAAAGCCTTTTTGGACTTCTCGCCCGGTTCGGGCGTGTTAACCTTAAATAAGGTTAATTCCTGGTGTCTCTCGAGTTATCGAGGATGGTCTGTCGAACGGAGCTTCTGCACGGATTCGAAGACTCGGTCCAACATCGATTGCGTGAGACGGCCGGTCTGCGTGTTCCGCTGGCTCGGATGGTAGGTTGCGATCAGTGTAATCGGCGGTAGGGGCCACGTCCCTTCATGGCGGAACTTCGGCACCGGAGAGGGCACGTCATGACCCGTCGCGCGCCACGTGCGCAGGAACGCCTGCATTGCCACGGCCCCGAGGACGACGACCACTCGGAGGCGCCGCAAGAGCATCACCTCGCGTTCCAGGTAGGGCTGGCATCGGGCGAACTCGATCCGCGCCGGCTTGTTCTGAGGCGGGGCGCAGCGCACCGCGGCGGCGATGTAGCAATCCCGGAGGACCAGGCCATCGTCTTTCGAAACGGAGGTCGGTTGATTCGCGAAGCCGGCGCGGTACAGGGCTCGATACAGGAATTCCCCGCTCCGGTCTCCCGTGAATGTGCGCCCGGTGCGGTTGCCTCCATGGGCCGCCGGCGCCAGCCCGACGACGAGAACTTCCGCATTCGGATCCCCGAACCCCGGGACAGGCCGACCCCAGTATTCCCAATCGCGGAACGCGGCGCGTTTCGTCCGGGCGACGTGCTCACGGTATCGCACGAGGCGCGGACACCGGCGGCACGCGACGACATCGGAGGCCACGCTTTCCAGGTTATTGGACGACACCGGCCATCCGGATTCAGTCCGGTGGCAAAAGCATGCGCCCGAGGAAACCACTAAGTCCATCGGGTGCCCTCCGCCGCCGGAGGCGGGGGTCATCGTTTCGAAATCGCGGACCGTCCAATTCTCTCGCGTCGTCGATCTCTCCCAGGCCGTCGGGCCGGAGACCCAGATGTTCCCCGCCTATCCGCCGCCGAGTTTCACGCAGTGGACGACGCGCGAGGTCCATGGGTTCCTCGCGGAATCCATGTTCCTCATCAGTCACACCGGCACGCACGTCGATGCACCGTTCCATTTCGAGCCGAAGGGGCGCAAGCTCCATGAGTTGCCGGTTGATCGATTCATCGCGCCGGGTCACGTCCTCGACCTTCGCGGCCTCCCGAAGAAAGGACGGATCCTGCCCGAGCACCTGCGGACCGCCATGCGCGCGTCGCGTCGCGCCATACGGAAAGGGGACGCGGTCCTGCTTCGCACCCGCTGGTGGGAGCGGCATCGCGGCACGCCCGCCTACCTGTTCAACAGTCCCGGACTGACGCGAGCGGGTGCGAACCTTCTCCTGGATTTGGGAGTGGGCCTCGTCGGCGTCGACACGGCGAGCATCGACCACCCCGACGACGCGACCTATCCGGCGCATCACGCGCTCCTCGGGGCCAACGTGCCGGTGATTGAGAACGTCGCGAATCTATCGGCCCTCGGGTCCTCCGCCTTCTGGCTCTTGGCATTGCCCCTGAACCTGCAGGGAACTTCGGGCTCGCCAATCCGCCTCGTCGCACTCGCGGAGTGAGCGACCTCACGGCAAGACGCTTTAGGAAGGCGGGGCGTTCGGGCTGCATGCACCCGCGGACTCGGTTGACGATTGCGGCGGTCGTCATCGCGGCGATCGCGACCTTCGCGACCCTGGCCTACGTCTGGTACTGGGTGAATCGCTCGGGAGGGGGAAACCCGAACAACCCCGCGGTGCAGCTCGGGCCGGTGCAGACCGGCATGGCGTGGCCGATCGCCCTCGCGTTCGCCTCGGACGGCCGGATCTTCTTCGCAGAGCGGAACACGGGGAACATCCGCATCATCGATGCGGGCGGCACGCTGCTGCCCGCGCCATTCTACACGCTCACGAACACCGCCACGGCA
>VBMB01000159.1:0-4984 GCA_005878525.1 Methanobacteriota archaeon | reverse complement strand
CACGATCTACAATCGCATCGTCCGGCTCTCCGCCAATGGAAACGTGGGAACCTTCGACCGGGTCATCCTGCCGATGCCTCCATTGAGCGGCGCGACGAATCACAACGGCGGCGTCATCGCATTCGGCCCGGACGGAAAGCTCTGGGCCGTCGTCGGCGAGAACGCGAACCCCTCTCTGGCACAAAACTCGATGAGCCTCCTCGGGAAGGTCCTCCGAATGAACTCGGACGGAACCGCCGCATCGGACAACCCGTTCTACGCGAGCCTTTCCTGGGAGAACCGCGTCTACACGTACGGACATCGGAACATGTTCGGCATCGCCTGGCATCCAGTGACCGGTCGCGCATACGTCACGGAGAACGGACCGAACTGCAACGACGAGGTGAACCGGCTCGCCGCCGGGAGCAACTACGGATGGGGACCGACGGCGTCTTGTGGAAGCCTTCCGCCTCCTGCGGATACGAACCGGGACGGTCCGAACCCGGTCATGCCCCTCGACTGGTGGTCGTCGACGATCGCGCCGACGAATGCGGCGTTCTACACCGGTACCCTGCTCCCACAGTCTCGGAATCACCTGATGTTCGGCGCGTACAACGATGCGCGACTCCGGGAGTTGGCGCTCTCCGCGGATGGAACGACTGCCGTGAACGAGACGACCCTGTTGACGACGCCGTCCGGGATCCTCGATGTCGAAATGGGCCGGGATGGCTTTCTGTGGGTGACGACGTCGTCCGCCATCTACCGTGTCGTCGCCGCACCGCTGATGATCGCGGGGGTTCCGTTGATCCCTCTGGGCGGAGGCACCGCACCAGTTGCAGTACCCACGATTCAGAAACCCGGTCTGCGACTCCCCTCGGACCTCCGGTGACCGTCGTCCGCGGTCCCTTCCAGAAACCTTAGTATGGGCTCGGCCCTTCCGCGATTCCGATGCCCTCGTACCGGATCCCGAGCGATGATCGGGTCCGGGATTCCCTCGTCCGCGTCTTGAGCACCCGGCCGATGGTCGACAGCCAGCGCAGACTGAAACAACTCGTTGAGCGAGATTTGAAAGGGGACGAAAAGTATCGCGTCGGCGAGCCGCGACTCCGGCACCTCGCGATCGATTCCGGCCTCGTCGACCTGGAGATCCGTTGTCGGGACACGGAGGAGATGCGGTCCCTCATCAAGTGTCCCGTCTGCGGGGCCCGCCTGAAGAAAGTGCGAAACATGACCGTCTACGGGGGGACCGTGACCCTCGGCTATCGCTGCGAACGTTGCAAATACTGGACGGGCCTGAAGCGCCGCGTGCCGACTCGATACATCTTCACGAGGCGATCGTGATGCGCGTCCGATACGAAGGTGGCATCCTCGTCCAGGAAGCCTTGAAGGAGGTCATCCTGGATCCCGCGCGGAAGACGCCGGGCAGCATCGTGAGCCACGGGCACATGGACCACCTCACGTCGGGTGGAATCATGACGCCGCAGACCGTCGCGGTCCTGAAGGTCCGCCGCGGCGGAACCGGACAGTCGCTTCCGTACGGGAAGGAGATCGAGCTGAATGGTTTCCGCGTCGTCCTGAAAGACGCCGGCCATGTGTTCGGCTCCGCGATGGTGCGCGTCGACGACCTGCTGTACACCGGCGACTTCAATCCGGAAGGCGGGGCCACCTGCGGTCGAGCGCAGCCGGAGTTCGTCCGCGACCTGATCGTCGACGCGACGTACGGACGTCCGGGATACAATTTCCCTCCGAAGCACGACGTGGAATCCGACCTACTGAACTGGCTCGAGATGGAACTGGCCAACGGCCCCGTGGCCCTCGGCGGGTACGAGTTCGGCAAGAGCCAGGAGCTAATCGCGCTCGTGAACCGGCTCGGTGTGGAGGTCGCCGTTTCGGACAAGATCGCGGACCTCTATGGCCCTTACGGGGTCAAGCTCCAGTACCGCCGGTTGTCCGAACTCGAGGAGAGCGAGCGGAACGATCCGCGCGCGTATGTCTTGCCGCCGGGATGGCTGCGGCCGCCCCTCGACGACAGCGTCTCCTGGCTCGGATCGATCGGCCTTAAGACGGCGTACGTGAGCGGATGGTGCGCGTTCTTCGATTACACCGGCCGCTACGGCCTCGACGCGCAGTTCCCGCTCAGCGACCACGGGGACTTCGAGGACGTCATGACGTTCATCGAGGCCTGCCGGCCGCGGAAGGTGTACACGGAAGGGAACAGCGTCGTCGTGAAACTGTCGGACGGGGAGGACTTGGTCCCGAGCCTCGAGGCCGCCGCCCAGAAGCACCGCATCGAGAGCGGATCGGTCGTCTGGGGGATCGGGATGCTCCAAGACTTCGAGATCGGGTTCTTCGGACCGAACGGCTACGAGAAGACCCCGTTCGCGGAGCGTCACGAGCTGCTGGCCCTCCATGGGAGCATCGCGATGCGGGCGGACCCGAAGCTCCACCTTCACGTCACGCTCGGCCGACGGGACCACAGCGCGATCGGAGGCCATCTCTTCCGCGCGAAGACCGCCGTGGTCAACGAGATCCAGCTCGCGCGGTTCGACACGATCCACTTCAATCGCCGGCTGAACGAGAAGACCGGCCTGCGGGAGCTCGTCTTCGACTGATGCACTCGTCGGCCTACTGCCAAGCGGCCCGATCGAGCTCCCGTTCTTGTTTCGTCTTCTTCCGGAACTGCTTGTAGTGGTCCCGGCACAGATGGACACGCCGCGGTTCACCGATCAGCTTGAGCTCCGGGAGGACCTCTTTCACTTTCTTCGTCGAGAGGGACCGCTTCGCTTCTTTCCCGCAACCCTGCACCCCGCAGACCTCGTCCGTGGGCATGGATGCGGCGATGCCAGCGGGGATATTTGTACGTGCGCGGTCCCGGAGTTACTTTCGCGGGTCGACAGCGGAACCTTCGATCCTCGCTATTTCTCCTTGCGGCGCAGCATCCGCGCGGCCGCGAGGGAGACGATCGCGAGTGCGGCGACCATCGCCGCTTCAGATCCCGGATCGAACGCGGGACGCGGGGCCGGCGGCGGCAGGCTGACGATGTCCACCGACACCGCCGAGAGCGATGGCAGGTAGACCGGTCTCCGTTCGCACTCACGCTGAGCCGGGCGGCCCCGTCCGTGGGCATCGTGTCCGGGTCGAACGCAAAGAGGACGATCGCGCCGCCGGGACGCAAGGTGTCGACTTGGACGGACGCGGCGCGCGGTCGCACTGCGAGAGGCCACGCCGCCACATCGATCCGATACCGGGCCGGATTCTGCCTCCAATGGCCGTCCGCGGTGGCGATGAGGTCCAGCTCGGCGACGACCTGGCCCGCGCTGATCGCGTCCAGCACGGCCCGCCACTCCGCCTTGTTCGTCGAGGCCGCCGGCACGGACTTGAACACCAGGAGGTCGGGGCTCGCCATCTCCGCGAGGACGCGCGTGCCCGTCACGTTGAACGATCCGGAACCGAGGAACAAACGCGCCTCCTCGCCCTGGATCGTGAAGGACACAGTCGATGCGCGCGCCTGTCCGGATGCCGAGAGGAGCGAGATGTTCGTCGCCGAGGCCGGGAGTTCGATCGTCACGGCGCGAGCCATCTCGGAACGGATCTCGATGAGGCCTGTCGGGTCGTCGTGGGCCGTCAGCGTGACGAGGTAGCCGTTCGCCTCGAAGATCGGCCCGTGCGCCATGGCGGACCGCGCGGGAGGGAAGTCATCGATCGCGATCGAGTTGAGGTAGGGCACCGGCGTCTCGCCGACGACGCCGCCGAAGAGGTACGTGACGCCGCCCGAAGTGGAGTTGTACGCGAACCGTACGTAGGTTCCGAGGACGAGGCCGTGATCGTAGGTGAACGCCGCGAAGAGGGCGGTGGGCCAGGGAATGTCTCCGACGGGCACGCCGCCCAGATCCGAATCCGAAATAGGTCGGAGGACGGGGGACGCGCGAGAGGGGGCAGATCCGCTCAGGGCGACGGGAAGAAGCGAAAGCACCGTTAAGGTCGCCGCCGCCTTCGCGAGAAATGCGCGCGCGTCCGTGCCGTCCTCCCTCCACCAACTAGTGTCGCTTCCCCGATAAGGGGATTTTGGTCCAGACGGGGAACTCGTTAGGACGCATCTCGAACCCTCACTTTCCCGGCCTCGGAGGCCATCCTTCGACCGGCGTACGCAAAGTATCTTACCGAGGAAGCCTCATTGCGCGGACAAATGGGCCCTCTGGACGTGTTCCTCAGGGTTTCGTTCGCCGGGTTCGCCGCGATCCTGGCGACCGTCTCCGTGCAATCGTACACGCGTCACCGCGAGCGACGCTTCCTCCTGCTGACCGCGGCGTTCGGGATATTCCTCGCCCAAGGCTTGTGGTTGCTGATCGAGATGGCGACGGTGGCCGTGTCGTCCGTCGGCTCGGGATGGCTCGCGCTGAACCTCGGGGTCCTCATCTCCCTGTATCTCGCGCTTCTGCGGTGATCGAATGTCGGAAGGCCTTGAACTGGAAAGCCGTCGCCGGATCTATGATTTCCTCGTCGCGAACCCGGGCACGCATCTGCGGCGCATCGGACATGTGCTCGGGATGTCGACCGGCATGCTGTCGTACCACCTCGGCTACCTCGAGCGCAACGGCGTGTTGAAGGCGGAGGAGGACGGCCACCGGAAGCGGTACTTCATCGCCCGCGCGTTCGTCGAGGCGCAGCGACGGATCCTGGCCGTGCTCCGTCAAGATGTGCCGCGGAAGATCCTCGTCGAGCTCCTGACCTACGAGGGCCGGACGTTCGCGGAGCTCCAGGCGGCCGTCGGCGTCTCGAAGTCCACCTTGTCGTATCATCTCCAGAAACTGATGCATCGGGACCTCCTCGTCCGGACGAAACGGGAGCGGGAGAGCGTCTTCACGATCAAGGACCTGGAGGAAGTCCGCAAGCTGCTCCTCGCCAACCAGTCCAGTTTCCACGATGACGCGGTCGACCGGTTCGCGGACCTCTGGACGAAGCTCCGCACCTGACGCGGCGGCTACTCCGCCTTCGTGAATTCCCG
>VBMB01000107.1 GCA_005878525.1 Methanobacteriota archaeon | reverse complement strand
CGATGAACGCAAGCTCGGTCCAGGCCGGATGCTGCGCGATCTGAGTCCGTTCTCCGAGAAACACGAATTCGAGATCCCAGTGATTCTTCGGCCCGTACACTTCGGAGAAGACGTGCGGGCCGTTCAGCGGGTGACTCGGCAGACCGAGCTGCTCCTTGAGGATTCGATCCGCGGCTGCTTGCGGCGACTCGCCGAGAATCAGATGCGAGGAAGGAAGCATCCATCCTTTGCTATTCAGCGCGGCTCGTTCCGAATCGAGCGCTCCGATGTGGTCCCACCCCGCCGAAGGATCGAGATGGCCCATGAGGATCCGATCTCGATGGCCGCTCTCGCTCAGGACGACGAACGCGGACAGGCAGATCCCGCCCTCTGGAATCTCTCGGGTCTGCAGCGGTCGGTCCGTCGAAGCGAAGCGACAGAACTTGCGGTCTGTGGGCATGCCTATTGAACCCCGCCCCGCGCTTTTCAACCTTGCTGCAGGACCGATGTCCTCGGTTCGCCGGAGTTCTCTGGAGACGGTCGCAAACCTTTTATAACCCGCGCCACTTCGACGGCCGCTTCTCCGAGGACGGGGAGCCGATGACTGATGACGTCCCGCGGCCGCGGGGCGGAAGGAGGTCTCCACGATGGCCAAGCCAATGTATGTTCGCTTCGAGATGCCGAAAGAACTCGTCGACAAGACGTATCAATCGATCGAGCTCGCGAAGGAGAGCGGGAAAGTCCGCAAGGGGACGAACGAAGTCACGAAGCTCGTCGAGCGAGGCGAGGCGCAGTTCGTCGTGATGGCGGAGGACGTCCAGCCGGAAGAGATCCTCGCGCACATGCCGCTCCTCTGCGAGGAGAAGGGCGTGCCGTACGCGTACGTGCCGAGCAAGCAGGAGCTCGGCGTCGCGGTGGGCCTGGGCAAGGCGACAGCCTCGATCGCGATCCTCGACCCGGGCAAGGCGAAGCCCGTCATCGATGACGTCGCCTCGAAAATCCGCGCGATGAAGAAGTGACGATTCCTCGGATACGGGAGTGAGAGAACATGGCGGACGATGACAGCATTCCCGCGGAGGTCGTCGAGGTCGTCGGCCGGACCGGGATGACCGGCGAAGCGGTCCAAGTCAAGGTCCGGGTCCTCGACGGTCGCGACAAGGGCCGCATCATCACGCGCAATGTGAAGGGGAGCATCCAGGTCGGAGACGTCCTCATGCTCCGCGAGACCGCGCGCGAGGCCCGCAAGCTGTCGGTCCGGTGAGACGATGCCGACCCGACGCTCGTGCTCCTTCTGCGGCAACGAGATCGAGCCCGGCACCGGCAAAATGTTCATCCGAAAGGACGGGACCGTCTTCCTCTTCTGCTCTCACAAGTGCCAGGCGAACATGCTGAAACTCGGTCGCGTGCCGCGGTGGACGCCTTGGACGCAAGCGTTCCGTCGAGCGCGCGGCCGGGTGGCCGCCGAAGAAGGCGTCGCGGTCGTGGAGGAGGCGCCTGCCGCGGGACCGCTTGCGGTGGAAATCACCATCGAGACCCCGAAAGGAAAGGACATCCCGGCCGACCTGTCGGACCTGATCGACAAGCGGATCGGGCCAGACCTTCCGCGAGGAGAATTGGAGCGGAACTACTCGGACTTCGTCGCGAGCGATGTGTTCCATACGTCGATCGTCGGGTGGTCGAAGAAGAAGCATGGCGCCAAGCCGGTCACGCGGATCGACAAGGCGGAGTTCCTCGCGTGGAAGGATTCGCCGGAAGGGCGACGGACGTTCAAGTCCTGGCTCGACGGACGGTGGCAAGAGGTGAAAGGCCGTAAGCGGGAGCCGGTGGAGGAAGAGGAGGCGCCCGCTCCCACCGCAAAGAAGGCGAAAAAGGGGAAGTGAACGTGGCCGAGCGCACTTTCGTCCTCCTAAAGCCGGACGCGGTGCAACGCGGCCTCATCGGGGAAATCCTCTCCCGATTCGAGCGCCGGGGTCTGAAGGTCACGGCGTTGAAACTCATTCGAGTGAGTCGTTCCCTCGCGGAGACGTACTACGCGGAGCACAAGGGGAAACCGTTCTTCGAGCCGCTGATGACCTATATCGCTGCCGGGCCGGTCGTCGCGATGGTCCTCGAAGGCGATGGCGCGGTCGCCGCGATCCGAAAGATGATGGGGAAAACGAATTCCGCGGAGGCCGAACCGGGCACGATTCGCGGGGATCTGGCGCTCACGATCGGTCGCAACGTCATCCACGGTTCCGACTCGGGCGAGAGCGCGAAACGGGAAATCTCGCTGTTCTTCAAGCCGGATGAGATTCACGCGTACACGCGGATCGACGAGCCTTGGTTGCGGGAGTAGTCGGGCCCAACTCCGGGGGGGCCAACCATTTAATAGCGTCGGATTCTTGGTCCGCCGGCGATGGCCTCCATTCGCCAGCCCATCGTGTCCGTCCTGGGACACGTGGACCATGGCAAGACGACCCTCCTCGACCGGATTCGCGGGACCGGCGTGGCGGGCCGCGAGGCGGGCGGCATCACCCAGCACATCGGGGCGACGGAAGTCCCTCTCGCAGCGATCCTCGAGATGTGCGGGGACCTCGTCAAAGGGCGGTCGTTCCGTATCCCCGGCCTCCTCTTTATCGACACACCGGGCCACGTGGCCTTCTCGACCTTGCGCGCCCGCGGCGGTGCGCTCGCCGACCTCGCGGTCCTCGTCATCGACGTCAACGAGGGATTCCGTCCGCAGACGATCGAGAGCCTGAACATCCTCCGGCGGTACAAGACCCCGTTCGTCGTCGCGGCGAACAAGATCGACATGGTGCCCGGATGGAGGAAGCACGAGGGCCAACCGTTCGTCCGCTCGTACCAGGATCAGCCGGAATCCGCGCGGGAGGAGCTCGACCGCCGCATGTACGAACTCGTCGGTCGACTGTTCGAGCACGGATTCTCCGCCGACCGATACGATCGGATCGAGGACTTCAGGACGAACCTCGCCGTGATCCCGGTCAGTGCGAAGTTCGGCGAGGGCGTCCCGGACTTGCTGCTCACCCTCATCGGCCTCGCCCAGCGGTTCCTCGAGGAACAACTCGCGACCGCGGAAGGGCCGGCGGTCGGCACGATCCTCGAGGTGAAGGAAGAGAAGGGCCTCGGGATCACGCTCGACGCGATCATCTATCAGGGGACGCTCTCGAAAGGCGACACGATCGTCTTCGGGACCGCGGGCAAGCCGGGGACGACGAAGGTGAAGGCCCTCCTGAAGCCGAAGCCCCTGGATGAGATCCGGGACCCGCAGGAGCGGTTCGACTCGGTGAGGAGCGTCTCCGCCGCGGCGGGCGTCAAGATTGTCGGTAGCGGGCTCGAGAAGGCCGTCGCGGGCGCCCCGATCCGCGCGGCGAAGGGCGATCTCGCGGCCGACATCGAAGAGGTCGCGAAGGAATCTCAGGTGCACATCGAGACGCAGGACGAAGGGATCCTCGTGAAAGCGGACGCGATCGGTTCCCTCGAGGGACTCGCGTACGAGTGCAAGCAGGCTTCGATCCCGATCAAGTTCGCCCGGCTCGGACCGGTCTCGCGACGGGACGTCACGGATGCCGCGACGGCGAAGAATCCGTTGAACCGCGCGATCCTCGCGTTCAACCTGGAAATTCTCCCGGATGCAAAGACCGCCCTCCGAGAACATCCGAACCTGAAGCTGCTCGAGAACGATGTGATCTACCGCCTCATCGAAGACTATCAGGCGTGGCGGGACGAGCGGAAGCGGCAGCTGGCCGAGGCGGGTCGCAAGGAAATCGCGTATCCTGCGAAGCTCCTCTTCCTCGGCGAACATGTGTTCCGAACCTCGAAGCCTGCGATCTTTGGCGTCCGTGTGCTGGCCGGCCGAATCCGTCCGGGGGAATCCATCATGCGGGCGGATGGTCGGGCTCTCGGGCGCATCAAGACGATCCGGAGCGGGGAGAAAACCCTCGAAGGCGCGAACCAGGGACAGGAAGTCGCGATCTCGGTGGACGGCATCACGATCGGGCGGCAGATCAACGGCGGCGATGTCCTGTACGTGGACCTCCCGGAAGCGGACGCCCGCGCTCTTCGGGGGCGGACGGACTTGACCCACGATGAGCTCGCGGCGCTCGACGAGATCTGCGCGATCAAACGGAAGGAGGACCCATTCTGGGGAATGTAGGAGAGCTCCAAGCGCAACTGCCGCAGCGTCACCTGTGCAAGGACTGCGACAAGTGGTACGGCCAGGAGGACGACGAGTACGGCCCCTGCATGTACAAACATCTCCGCAAGGACAAGCGTTACGTGACCTACGGATACCACGAATGCGACGAGCCGGAAGAGCTCGAGCGACGGGTGAGGTTATGGAAGGCACGAGGATCCGAAGACTCGAAGAGCGGGACATCGACGCCGCGATCGCCCTGACGGGCCTCGAGGCGTGGGGCTACACGCGCGAGGACTTTCGGCGTCTGCTCGTGCTCTCTCCGGACGGTTGTTTCGCGGCCGAGCGCGACGGGCGCGTGGTCGGCGTGCTGACGACGACGACGTACGACGGCCTCGCGTTCCTCGGCGCCGTCATCGTCGCTCCGGAGTTGCGAGGGAAGGGCGTCGGGAAGGAGATGATGGAGGCCGCGCTGGCGCACCTCCGCGCCACGGGGGTCCGCACGGTGCGGTTGAATGCATACTTCAATGCGATCCCGTTCTACGAGCGCCTCGGTTTCCAGAGAGAGTACGAGGTCATCCGATGGCACGGCCCCGCCACGCCGGGGGAGCGGGTCCGCGGGATTCGCCCGATCCGAGCCAAGGATCTCACCGACCTGGCGCAGATGGATGCAAAGTACTTCGGTGCGAACCGACACGTATTGCTCGCTCGGCTTGCGGAGGAATTTCCCGGGACGTTCTTGGTGGCCGAGCCCCGGGGCCGGCTGCGCGGATTCATCGTCGGAAGTCCGAGTGGCGACTCGTGCGAAATCGGTCCGTGGGTCGTTGAGCCCGGATTCGGTCGCGTCGCGGAGGACCTCGGCCGCGCCCTCATCCAGTCGGCCGGTGCCACGCAGGTCGCGCTCAGTGGTCCTTCCCGGAACGGAGCGCTGCTGGAGTTCGTGCGCGAAGCCCGGTTCAAGGAAGTGTTTCGTGCGCTTCGAATGTGGTGGGGAGCCAACGAATTTCCCGGAGACCCCACCGCCATCTGGGCCGTCGGGGGCCTGGAGAAAGGCTGAAGGCAACTCACTCCTTCTCACGCGCCATGACGGAGAAGCGTGTCCTCGCCCTCCTCGCGATGCTCATCGGGCTCATCGCCGGGCTGCTCATCCTTGTTAACGCGCTCGACATCGGGCGTTCGAACCTCAGCTTAAGCCAAGTGTTGAACGCAGGCATCGCCGCGCTCCTCGGGATCGCGATCCTGGTGGGGAGCCTCCTCATCTACCGCGGGAAATACAGCTCCGGGGGAATTATCAACATCCTCCTGGGGATCGTCGCGCTCATCCTGTCAGTCAGCACGACCGGCAGCATCCTCGCCATCGTCAGCGGCGTCATCGGACTCGTGGCGACAGAAGCCGGTCACCCGTGAGGTTCAGATTCTGGGCCCGATCAATTGCCAGAGCACGAGCCCGAGGATCAGGAACGCAAATGTGTAGCTCACGCCGCGGACGATTCGATCTCTCTGCTCCGTCGGGATTCCCTTTCGCAGGCGCGACACGAGTCCTTCGATTCCGTCTTTGAACAGGTACCCGCCATCGAGCGGGACCGCGGGAAGGGCGTTCGTCGCGCCGAGCATCAGGTTGAGCCAGAACAGCCAGTACAACGCGTTCGCGAAGAGCCAGAAGACAGGAGCGGGAATCACTGCGGCGGGCCCTTGGATCTGGTAGAAGTGCGTCGCCGGATCGTCGATCGGGGAGTAGCCGGAGAAGGGCAACGACACATACGCGAGGATTGATCTCGTCACCCCGCCGAACTTGTCGGGGTTCGTCAGCGGATGGTAGTAGTCCGTGCTCACGTCGAACGCGTAGATGCCGAGCACTGCGCGGCCCGTCGTCGGGTTCCGTTCGACGGGAGTCACGCTGTACGACGTGTTTCGTCCGGTCGCGGGATTGTAAGCCCAGACCGGGATCGTCGTGTTCGCTTGCACGGCCGCGAGCGCCGCGACGAACTCGTTGTAGGTATGCACCTCAGTGTTATTGATTGACGTGATGACCGTATTGGGTTGCATGCCCGCGAGGGCCGCGGGAGAATTCGCCGTGAATCCCACAATCCCGACTCCGTGATGAACCGGCGCGACCGATGTCAAGATGAGCGTCGAGAACAGCGTCGCGAAGAGGATGGCGAGCAAGACGTTTGTCGCGGGCCCGACCGCATAGAGGCGCCCGCGTTCACGCCGGGGGAGCGCGCGCAGCTCGTCCTCGTCCGGCTCCACGAACGCCCCGATCGGGAAGATCAGGAAGATCAGCCCGAGGGACCGGATCTTGATGTTGGCGACGCGGGACAGGATGCCGTGCGAGAACTCATGGAGGATGATCGCGACCGCGAGGCCGAGGATGCCGTACCCGAGCGGGATGATCGGGTTGATGCCGGGCAGGCCGAGGAGCGTCTCGGGGGACGGCGGATTGCTCCGGATCGCCGCGTTCTGGACGAGCGTCGCCTCCCACGCCAGGAGGACCGTCGTCCCGAACATCGTCAGCGCCACGAGGACGATCGCGAGGTCGCCGAACACCCGCCAGAACCGCT
The DNA here is from genome assembly GCA_005878525.1 of Methanobacteriota archaeon. Classification (GTDB taxonomy): domain Archaea; phylum Thermoplasmatota; class Thermoplasmata; order RBG-16-68-12; family RBG-16-68-12; genus RBG-16-68-12. Next base: position 4,312 of record VBMB01000107.1, on the reverse strand, counting down.
TGGGCCTTGCGAGGCGGTCGATGAGCTCTCGGCCGCGGATGGTCTTCCACATCAGGAAGGGGCCGGCGGGCGGCGGCGAAGGTTGTAGCCCATGGGGCTCGAGGAGCCCCCGGCGCTGGAGCCCATACAAGCCGAGACACCAAAGGACGATGACCCCGACGGCGGCCAGGAGGGGGAGGACATCCACCATGCGAGGCTCCAAACGAACCTTCTGGTCTATTTCAACCTATCTCGCCGGCAATTGACGCGCCCAGATGTCGTCCGGCAGACTGTCGTACACAGCGAACGCGTTTACGTCCAGCTTGGGCCGTTGCGGCTTCGCGAGGGCCTTGATCCGCTCGACGCGGAGGATCCAGTAATGGATCCGCCACATCTTGCCCTTCTTGATCATGACCTCTTCTTGGCGGGTCGTGAGGAGGCCTTCTTCCTCGAGCATGTAGAACACGTCGCGATCCGCGACGTCGAGGTTGTTGTCGATCGCCTCGGTCTCGAATCCGAAGAACGACATGAGATAGTCGGCCAAGGCCCGGAGGTCTTCCTCCGGCATCCCTCGCTTGCCCACCGTGGCCCGGAGGGCGGCGACCGTTTCGGACATCGTCACAACGGGCATCGTAACGTCTCGCACACGAGGACCACCAGATAAAAGGCCGTCGAACCCATTCCTGTTCCTGACCCTGATAGCGAAGTAGAGGAGGCGAAATCGGATGGCACGCCGACGGATTCCGCATGCGATGGCGTATGTGACCGCCCCGGACCGCGAGACCGCCCGGACGATCGCTCGCGTCGTCATCGAGGGCCGGCTCGCCGCGTGCGCCAACTACTGGCCCGTCGAATCGAGGTACTGGTGGAGAGGCGCGCAGGAAGAGACGAACGAGTTCGTCATCATCTTCAAGACGCGACGGTCCCTCGTCCGAAAACTCATCGCCGCGGTCCAGCGGGTCCATCCGGCCGAGGTGCCGTGCATCGTCTCGTACCCGATGGGACCGGCGTTGCCAGCATACCTGAGCTGGATCGATGCGGAGACGGCTCAGCGATAGACCGCGATCGCGCCGTATCCCACGGCCGTTTTCATGTCCCGGCTCACATCGCTCGACGTGGCATACTTCAGGAGCTTCGCCTCCGTCGCTCCGAGGCGCTTCGCGGCAGTGAGCATGGCCGTGACCGCCCCGTATCCGCACATCGAGATGTCGTCCTGAGCGACCTTCGCCGCGAAGTGTTTCGGGTCGAGGGCGAGGATCGCCTCGATCGCCTTCGCGTCCTGCTCCTGTGCAAAGGCGGGCGCCGTGAGGCCTTTCGGCGGGAGTTGAAAATACTGCGAGCCGACGTGCGTGAAGTCCGAGGACGCAATCAAGAGGACGTCTCTCCCTTTCACGGTCCGAGCCATGAGCTCCCCGACCTCGCTTGCGACCTCGTATTCCTGGAACGCCATGCAGATCGGGACGAACCGCACGCCTTCCGAGAGATGCTGCAGGAACGGCAGCTGGACCTCGATGCTGTGCTCGTCCCGGTGGGCGAGGATGTCCTCCTCCAGGGGGGGCTTGGAGAGCGAGTCGTGAAGGTCCTTGTCGATCGCCGCGACCCCGATGGGCGTCTGCCAATCGTGGCTGGTCAGGGCGAGGGGCGCGCCTTGTCCGTGGTGATTCGGTCCGAGGATGACGAAGGACGCGGGCCAACCGTCCGCAGCAAGCGCCGCGTAACTGTGCGCGGCGACCGGGCCGGAATAGACGTAGCCTGCGTGGGGGACCACCAGGCCCACCAAGCGTCGAGGTCCGGCGCGGACCTCCGGAGGCCGACCCGGTCCGAGCGGATGGGTGTAGCATTCCCGGATCTGGCGGAGGAGGGCGTCTCGCGAGCGCTCATAGAAAGCTCCCGCCACCGCCGGATACCGCATGGACGGCACCCCCGTCAGAGGGACGCCTCGTAATCATCGATCGTGAACGTAAACTCTTCGTCGGACTTCACGGCGCCGCGCGCCTTGAGGACCTCGCGGGTCAAGAGCCAGTACACGGTCGCGAGCGCGCGGCGGCCCTTGTTGTTCGTCGGCACGACGAGATCGACGTCATCCATGAACTCCGGGAGATTCGGATTCGTGAGGGTGCCCGGAACGAATCGGCCGGCGAGGACCTTCGCTCCGAGGTTCTTCGCGAAGAGACGCGCGGGCTTCTGGCCGTACTGGCGCGCCGCGACGACGAGGATGTTCTCCGGCTTGAACCGGGCGAGGAACTTCGCCGCCTCCCGGATGCGGGTGTCGGTCTTCTTAATGTCTAGGACATAGAGGCCGTCGATCCGGACTTTGTAGATGAACGGCTTCATGTCGGCGCTTTTCTGCTGGGTGCCGATGTGCACGCCGGACGTCAGGTATACATCCTCGGGGACGAGAAGTCCCTGGACGCCCGTCTGCTCCTCTTCCTGCATCATGCGCCTGCCTGGAGTTGTTCCTCGATCCGGATGAGCTCGTTGAGCTTCGCGATTCGCTCGCCGCCGACCGCGCCCGTCTTGATGCCGAGGCATCCGAACGCCACGGCGAGGTGGGCGATCGTGTCGTCCGTCGTCTCACCGGACCGGTGCGACATCACGGTTGCGAACCCGGATTTGTGGGCCAGGTCCACGGCGGCCCGCGTCTCGGAGAGCGTCCCAATTTGGTTCGGCTTAATAAGGATAGCGTTGCCTGCATGGAGTTCGATCCCGCGCCGCAATCGCTCCACGTTCGTGACGAAGATGTCGTCGCCGATGACTTTGCATCGACCCCCGATGCGTTGAGTGAGATCCGCGAACGCACCGAAATCCTCCTGGTCGAATGGGTCCTCGACGCTAAACAGTCCGTAGTCGCGGACGAGCCGTTCCACAAAGTCGACCTGTTCCGCGGGGGAAATCGTTCGTTCGCGGTACCGATACTTCCCGTCGTGGAAGAACTCGGATGCGGCCAGATCGAGCGCCGGTTGCACGGCGAATCCCGCCTCCTTCGAGGCCCTGCGACACACATCTGCGAGGAGGGAGAGCGCCTCCTCGTCCGCGAGTTTCGCCACCCACGCTCCCTCGTCCCCGCGACCGAGGGCCGCGTCGGGGAGCATCTTCGCCAGCGCATCTCTTACCAGGCCGTGAACCCGAGCATTCGTGAAGACGTTCGCCGAGACACTTGGCCCCTGAGACACCACCATAAATTCTTGGATCGTCGTACCGCCGACGGCGTGACGGCCACCACCAATCACGTTCCCCATCGGAAGGGGCAGGGACAACCGTGACCGCCCGCCCAGGTATCGGAACAGCGGTTTGCCGGATGTGGCGGCCGCCGCCTTGGCGTTCGCAAGCGAGACCGCCGTCGCGACGTTGCAGCCGATACGCGCGAAGTTCCGCGTGCCGTCGATCTCCCGCAACGTTCGGTCGAGGCCTGCCTGATCCGATACCTCGCGGCCTTTGATCGCGGGTCCCACGGACTCTCGGAAGATCCGAATCGCTTCGTCGACGCCCCCTTCCGGCAACGCCTTGGGTTCGTGGGCTCCGGTGCTCGCCCCGCTCGGTGCCGCGGCACGGCCGGTAACGCTCCCCGTGTGAATCTCGACCTCGATCGTCGCGTTTCCGCGGCTGTCGAGAATTTTCCGAATCGATGCACCGTCAATCGAGGGCATCCGCGAACCTCCGGACGTTCAGAGGCGAGCTCCCGGAGGAGAATTCTCGGAATGCGATGTCGAGTGGGTCCGCTTCTTGGTCCAGCGCCGCGATCGTCGGCGCTCCCATGGAAATTTGCAAGGCGCGCGCCCCGATGATCCGGGCCCTCTCGAAACGAGTGTACGTCAGCGAGGCGGTCTCCTCGGCGACCAAAGTGCGGCCCGCTAAAAAGGTTTCTGCCGCGACGACTCATCGGAAGTGATGCCGCACGACGATCAGGTAAATCAAGATCAGAGCCGGAATCACGGCGGTGATGGGCGACGCGAAGCTTCCCACGATCGATAGGACCATCACGATGACCGCGAGCCACCAGGCCCAGCCGCGCAAGTGGAGGAGTCCGACGCCGACCCCAATCCAGATGAGGCCGAAGACGAGGACGATCGCGCCGATCACACTCGCGGCCAAGCCGAACGCGAGGGGCAATCCGACCCCGGCGAGAATCAGCGGGGTGACGATGAACAGGAGGCCGAGGCCTACGATCAGGACGCCGAGGAGGATCGTGAGGACCGCAAGGAGAGTGACACCAATCGGCCGGGAAGGAGGCGGGTGGGGGCCGGGCGGGTAGTAACCGGGGGGCGCCGAGGCCAAGGGTCGTTCTCCGAAAAGTCCGAAGAAGCTACGGGATAACTAGTCTTCCACGAGAGTT
>VBMB01000106.1 GCA_005878525.1 Methanobacteriota archaeon | reverse complement strand
CATCTCGTCCTGAGCCAACGCTGGGGTACGCTGATCCTCTATGGCGTGAAGCCCCGGACGGGCTTCTACGCGCTGCAGTTCACGTTCGGGCACGGCTATCCGGAGTTCGAACTGATCCCGCTCGAAGACATCTCGTTGACGTCGGACGCGGGTCCCGAGAAAGAGCGGTCCCCGTCCGTGACGTTTCCCGGTCGACGTCACGAGGTGCGCGCAGACTTCTTCGAAACGGTGATGACCTCTCTGACTCGGTCCAAGAAGGGGGCCGAATGATGGCGGAGAAGGTGCTCGTCCGGCCCACCTCGGACCCCATGGTCCGCTCAACGCCGGACCCGGATGTGCGGGTGTCGACGGGGATTCCAGGGCTCGATGAGCTGCTCGAAGGCGGCTTCCCGACGGGGAGCCTGATCACCCTGGCGGGCCGACCGGGGACCGGGAAGACGATCTTCGCCTCGCAGTTCCTCTACCAGGGGGCCCGCGAAAGAGGGGAGCCTGGGATGTACGTCTCCATGCTCGAGGGGCGCAAGGCGTATTTCCGGAACATGAACCGGCTCGGCCTCGACCTGCTGCCGCTGGAGAAGAAAGATCTGTTCCGGTTCCTCGAGATGCCGACGCTGAGCGCGGAGGGCCTGCCGGCGATCTGGGAGGAAATCGTCCGCAACATCGACGAAGCGGGCATCGTCCGGTTGGTCATCGACTCGTTCACGGCGATGTCGCAGGCGTTCGGCACCCAGAACGACATCCGCGTGTTCACCCACATGCTGCTCGGGAAGATCATCGGGGGTGCCGGCTGCACGACGCTGATGATCACGGAGAGCGCGCCCGGCCTCCTCGGGGACGTCAACCCGAACCCCGGGATGCAGGAATTCATCGCGGACGGCGTCGTCCATTTCCATCTGGTGCCGGTCGCGGGGGATGCGCGCGTCCGTTACGTCGAGATCACGAAGATGAGGGGGACGAACCACCAAATGGGACCAATTCCGATCGACATCGGCAGCCGCGGAATCACGGTCAGGATGCCACACATCCCCGGACGGAAGTGAAGGGGCCACCGCTCGGGGGAGTGTTCGTGGTACACCTGGCCGGACCGATGGGGCTGAAAGACAACAAGATGTACCAGGCCGCGTACTGGAGGGCCTTCGAAGACTTCTTCGGGAAACAGAACTCCGCGGTCGTCAAGGCGATGATGCTGGCCAAGAACCCGAAGGCGGACACCGGGAGCGGCGAACTCGACCGGGTGTGCTTCGGCCTTCGACAGACGATGGGATGGCTCGCGGAAGCGATCGAGAGGAAGGCCCTGTCCACCCTCGGCCACAAGTGACTCGGCTTTCGAGTGTCCAAAGGATCGCGCGAGGGTCACTTGATGGAAAACCGCGCGACGACTTGGTTGTCGGTCTTGTCGATCAAGAGATCCGTCTGCAACATGTCGCGGAACGCGATCTTCAACAGGGCTTCGTAGTAGACGGACCACTTCGAGCCGGCACTGTGTTTGAGGATGATCGTCCACTTGCCGCCGTCCACGTGTTCCTCGTACTCGAACGCCCGACCGTACCGGGATTGAAGGCGGGGGAAGCCGATGACCATCGCTTGGAGACTCACTTCTTTGAACCAGAACGTGATGAACTCGGGGATCAGATTTTGTCCGACCCATCGTCCGAGCTCCGCCGCCTCTTCATCCGAGAGACGCTCCATCATCCGCTCGATCAGGGAGCTCGGGAGCGCGATGAGACCGAACTTCTCCGCGTAGATGTCCCACTCGACTAGCCTTCGGATGGCCTTGTTGACGAGGAGGTTCACGCTGACCCCCTCCCGTTCCCCAAACTTGCGGAGGAAGTCGTCGACATCCCTCTCGATGCGGATCGTACGGGTAACGCTGCTGCTCGGGGGCAACCCACTCCTCCCGACCGGAGAACTAGTAAGGAGCGTATAGCTCAAACTATCTAATCCTTTGTTCGGAACGATGGACGGTCATTCGTAGAGCCGGAGGCGGACTACGACCTGGTTCTCCGACTTCTCGACCTTGACCTCTCTCTTGAGGTGGTCGCGGAACGCGGTGCGGATCGCCTCCTCGTAGAACGTCGACCATTTCGCGCCGCTCCCGTGTTTGAGGATAATGGTGCGCCGGTCCCCTTCCTCGAGCTCCTCGTACGCGAACGCCCGGCCATACTTCGCGAGCAACTTCGGGAACCCTTCGAGCAGCGTTTCTGGAGTGACCTCCTTGAACCAGAACGTGATGTATTCCTTCACCAGGTTCTTCCCCGCCCAAATCCCCAACTCCCGAGCCTCCTCGTCCGTGAGGCAGTCCATGAGTTTGATCAGCATCGCCGAGGGCAACGTGATGAAGCCGAACTTCTCGCCGTAGGCATCCCACTCGACGAACTTCCGCAGCGCGCGGTTGACGAGCGTATTCACGCTCGTGTCGCCTTGTTCGGCCAGGTGCCGCAGACGCTCGTCTGCGTCCTTTTCAATCCGGACGGACCTGGTGACGCTCGCTTTGCCTGGCATGAACCGCCCTTGCCTCACGCGTCCTAGCACATCGTTCTTTGTGTTCTTAGATGTTCTTTTGCACTCTTTCCGGCGGTCGGCGACACACAGTAACGGCCCCGAACCGGTCCAAAACATACGCCTATTGACCCTCGCCGGCCCACCCGGTCGCGGAGAAGGAAGATGGCGTTTGGGATTGCGAAGGGGGTCAAGGACCGTCGGCCCAAGTCCCCCTCGATTCGACTGCGGCTCCGTCGGCCGCGCTTCGGACCACACATTCCGATCACCGGGCCGGGAGCGAGCCTTCGTGCGAGTCCGGACGGAGGCGGGATCTTCGGGGGTTCCCGACCTCTCATCGACGAACGCGGGCCGGGCGGGCACCCGGCTCCCCAAGGCGTTCGGACGCGAAGCATTGTGGTCCTGCTCCCGGCCCTCAACGAGGAGATGGCCGTCGGATCGGTCATCGAGCGAATCCCGATGGAGTCGCTGAAGCGTGCCGGCTACGACGTGTACGTCTGGGTCGTGGACGGCCAGTCCGTGGACGGGACCCCGGAGGTCGCTAGGGACCGCGGGGCGAGCATCTACGTGCAGAGCGGCGCCGGGAAGGGGAACGGCGTCCGGCAGGCGCTGGATCACCTGATGAACGATCGGAGTCGTCAGCACATCCGCGGACCCCGGCTCTACGTCATGCTCGATGCCGACGGGACGTATCCCCCGGAACAGATTCCGGAATTCGTCGAGGCCCTGGAATCCGGGTGCGACGTCGTCGCGGGCTCCCGGTTGCGCGGCCGCGTCGAGGACGGTGCCTTCACGTCGTTGAATCGGCTGGGCAACGAGGTCTTGAGCGGTTTCGCCCGATTCCTGTTCGGCTTCCCGATCAGCGACGTCTGCACCGGGATGTGGGCATTCCGGGAGGACGCACTCCAGCATTTCCGCCTGGCCGCCGAGAGCTTCGACCTAGAGGCGGACATCTTTGCATCCGCGTGCGAGGTCGGAGCGCACCTGAAGGAGCTCCCGGTCGACTACGCCTGCCGGATCGGAGAAGCGAAACTGATTCCGCTCCGCACCGGGCTCCTCATTGCATGGCGCCTTCTCATGAGGCGGTTGAACCCGCGGGACATCCGCGAGCTGCAACGCTCCCCAGTGACGACGCAAGTGGGGAGGGCGGTGGATCAATGACCGTCACGGCGGTGGAGTTGGATCTGGGCGAAGCCATGGACTTCCGGTTCCCGGCGACGAAGACGCGAATCGTCGCCGCACGGTTCGACTGCGGATGCGAGTGGCGTCTGGTCGGGGAAGGCGTCATGACGGTCCGATGCCGGGACCACCCGGATTAGACCCTCGTTCCGAAGGTCCGGCTCCGGCTGGCTTCACGCTTGTCCTCCCCGCGTAAACCGAACGCCGGGCGATCAGAAAATCGGGACCTGAGCCCGCGCGATCTGAGCGCTGATCGAGTCGATGTAGTCCCGCATGCACGCGAGGATCGTCTGCACACGAATCACTCCCAGGAGCTTCCCGTCCTTGGTGACGAGCACCCTCCGGGTCCCGTCTTGGGCCATGAGCTTCGCAATGCGATCGATGCCCTCGTTCGCGTCGACGGACACCAGGTTCGGGTCATGATGTCCTGCAGTCGGACGTCAGACGGGTTCCATCCCGGCGCGACGACCGAGGATGTCCCACTCCGTCCGGTCGTATCCTTTGCCGGCCGCGAGCTTCAAACCGCGGGAGCGAATTCCCCCTCCATGGCGGGATTCCCGGAGTTCATTCGGAAGTTGCCGGAAGCGGACACGGCCCTCCGTGGGGTGACCTTGTGGTTGCTGCAGGGAAGGACGGCTTCGGCGACGTTGTTCCAGGCGCGAGAGGATTCGACGGTGCCGGAACACAGTCACGGTGCCCAGTGGGGGATCGTCGTCGAAGGGGAGATGCATTTGACGATCGACAAGGCAACGCGAACGTGCCGGCGCGGCGACGAGTACTTCGTGCCGGCGGGCGTCCCCCATTCCGCGTCGTTCAAGGCGGGCTTCCGAGCGATCGACTTCTTCGACGATCCGAATCGATATCGACCGAGGAAATGAACCGCTTCATTCGTCGACGGGCGTCGCGCTGGACGCGATTCCTTTGTCAACTCGCGGCCGCGACCAAATCTATTAATACGCTCGGGGGCGGTCTCAACCCGTCAGACAAAGGTCCGACTTGACCTTGCTGGGATGGGAATGGGACTACTCCGGTGGCTTCTCTGGCCCCGTCGCTCCCGGGACATCGAGGAGGACGAGCCGCCCCGCCGGCGGCGAAAGCCGAAGCCACGGACCCGGTCTCACACCCCCGGCGTCTACCGGATCGAGGTCGACGGCGAGGCTGGACGTTTCCATCGGGATGGGCCCCCGTTTTCGTTCTGGTCCTCGTCCCGCGTGATCCTGATCCTGTCGTTCCTGCTGTGGTGGATCCAACCGGCCGGGCCCATGATCGCCGGCTACGTCGGAGGTCGCCGGGCCGGCTCGCCGATTAAAGCGGTGATTGCGGCGCTCATGCCCATCTTCGCCATCTACATCGCGAACGTCGGGTACGCGCACAACTTCGCGTCGCACCAGATCGACTTCGTCGCGTCCTTGCCGATGGTGGTCAGCGACGGGGCTTCGAGCATCCTGCCGTTCCTCGCGCCGTACAAGGATTTCATGGTCGCGTACATGCGGGGCTTCGTCGAGGCTTTGACCTCGACCTTCGGAATGGGGACGAACGGATACCTCATGGTGGTCATCTTCGCGTACATCGGCGGCTTGATCGCGGAGCAGACCCGTCGCGAGCTCCTCTCGCGCTCCGGATCCGGTGCGTCGCTGGGCGTCAACCTCGTGCAGCCGATCCTCGGCGCGCGGCCCTACGTCGACGACGAAGAAGAGGCGTACGAGGAGGACGAAGAGGTTCACCGATCCCGCCGACCCGTTCGCACGCGGGCCCACGGGCATCCCGCGGCGGTCGGCGCACCGGGACGGACCCGGCATCGTCGAGGCCATGCGGATTACCTCGAATTTCGAGGGCGAGGAGATCGTCGCCCCGCGCCCCCATCGGGTCTCTCACGGACACACGGAGGCGCGCCCGGAGCACCGCCATCCCGCTCACCACCGGGAGGCGGAGGACGACGAAGACGAGACCGAGTCGCAGGAGCCGCCTGCGCGTCCGGCGCGCACGCGTTCGCAGGCCGAGGAGCGCGCGATTCAGCGATTTGTTGAACGCGCCCTGAAGAATTACGATCACTCGAAGCTCTGACCGCGCAACCTTTTTATCGCACGCGTCTTTGGCGTGTGCGTCCCCTCATGTTCTGTCCGAAGTGCGGTTCGCTTCTCTATCCGGCGAAGGGGAAGGTGCATTGCAATTCGTGCGGCTACGAGCGCTCTCTTTCCGGGAAAGACGCGACCGTCACGCGGGTCGCACGGCCGGGGAAAGAGAAGCCCGCGGACACGCTCGTCCTCGATGAGATCACGGAGACGTTGCCGAGGACGCGGGTCGAATGTCCGAAGTGCGGGCACTACGAGGCCTTCTGGGTCATGCGCCAGACGCGCGCCGCGGACGAGCCGACGACGCGCATCTATCGGTGTGTGAAGTGCCAGCATACGTGGCGCGAGTACTGAAGTCCTGCGACGTCGTCCGGGAACCTTTATAACAGCCCACCTGATTTCCCGCCGAAATTCTGGGGGAGCCGTGGTTGTTCGAGGGGAAGGTCAAGGCAGATGTTCTCCGGGAGGTCGTCGACGTCGTGTCGACCCTCGTGGATGAAGCGAAGTTCAACGTCGGGAAGGATTCCGTCACGGTCAAGGCGGTCGATCCGGCTCACGTCGCGATGGTCGACCTCACGTTGGACCGGGGCGCCTTCGAGGCCTACAAGGCGGACGAGGGCGAGCTCGGCATCGACATGGACAAGATGAAGGAGATCCTGCGGCTCGCGAAGGCCGGGGAGACGATCGCTTTGCGACACGACGAGGACAAGAACCGCCTGGTGGTGACGGTCGGGAACACGACCCGGCGGATGGCCCTCGTCGACACCGCGGGGATGAGCGACCCGAAGGTCCCGAGCCTCAACCTCCCCGCCAAGGTGGTCGTCCGGACGGACGAGCTGCGGCAGGCGATCCGGGCGTCGGAGAGCATCAGCGACCACATCGCGCTCAAGGCCTCGCCCGAAGGATTCGAGGTCGTCTCGGAGGGCGACACGGACAACGTCTCCCACATGGTGCCGAAGGACCTGCTCGAAGAGATCCAGGCCAAGGAGGCGGTTCGATCGCTCTTCCCGCTGGACTACTTTTCGAACATGGTAAAAGCCATCAGCTCCGCGCCGAACGTGACCCTGTACCTGGGATCCGACTATCCTGTGAAGATGGAATTCAAGATCGCGGGTGGGAAGGGCGAAGTGAAGTTTTTGCTTGCGCCGAGAATCGAAAGTGACGGATAGGCCCTGGGCGGATGGGAGTTGCAGGGCGGTTGCGCGAGAAGCCTCGCTACAAGTAGTAGGCATGGAAATGGTCTGGGACGCTCCTTCGCAACTGGATGCCTCGCGGAGAAACCCTCGCTTACCTTGCCGGCATTGTGGACGGGGATGGATACTTCAAGGTGAGTCGGACCTACCGCACGTCCAGGACTGTTCACCCTTACTACGCCACCACAGTCGGAGTGTCACAGCTCTGGCCGGGTGAAGGGGTCAGGATCTTCGCGGCCGCTCTTGGGGGCTTCATTGAGGACCCGCGAAAGATCTCTATCGGCCGATGGATGGCACGATGCGAAGTCCGTGGTTCCAAGGCGGAATCGGCAGCGCGGCGTCTCCTCCCCTTCCTTCAGTTGAAGAGGAATCAGGCCATTCTCCTGCTCGAGATTGGACGACTGAGACCCGGCCGCGCGCGGGTACGCGATCGCGGGGCCGCCTGTTCAGAGATGGAAGAGGTCCGACAAGCTCTACGACGGTCTCATGATGGGATCGATCGAGCCGGGAAGTTAGGTCCATCGCTACCCTCTTTCGAGGGTTATCAACAGCTGACTCCGGAGCAACTTGGATGGACCCGGAAACAGCTGCTAAGCTATCTCGCGGGCATCATCGACAGTGACGGAAATCTCCGGATTGAGAAACGGCGAGTCAAGGGGATGATAGGCCCCCATTACCGGATTAACATTCGATGCGGACAAGTACTCCCGTCGCGTGCGGTGGAGCTTCTCGCGGCGACCTTCGGCGGTCGCGTGGGTCTCAGCAAGTCTCGTCGACCAAATCAGAGGGATTTGGCCACTTGGAGCCTTCACGACAAGATGGCTGAACCTGCGATACGGGCGCTGCTCCCTTACCTCGTGGTGAAGAAGACCGAAGCGCTCCATCTTCTTCAACTCCGACGTCTCAAGGCCGAAGGCAAGCAAGGGGTGACTGAGTGGGTGCACGCGAACCGGTGGCGGGATTCGGTGAGGATGCGAAAACGATGCTACACGACTTCCCAGGTGGCTGCTTTCGAACGAATTCGCCAAGCTGTACTGGCTTTGCACTCGTCCGTGCCGCGGTAGCCGGTCACACGCCAAACATGAGTCGCATGGCCCCGTACGCGGCCATCCCGACCCCGGCGGACGCAGGAATCGTGATGATCCACGCCCAGAAGATCCTCCGCGCGACACCCCAACGCACCGCGGACAATCGTCGCGTCGCGCCGACCCCCATGATGGCAGAAGCAATCACGTGCGTCGTGCTCACCGGGATCCCAGCCAGCGCGCTGCTCGCGAGCGCGATGCCTCCCCCGGTCTCGGCGGAGAAGCCTTGCCAGGGTCGTAGGTGCGTGACCCGCTGAGACATCGTACGAACGATACGCCAGCCGCCGAAGAATGTCCCGAGCGAGATGGAGGCGTGGGCACCGACGATGACCCAGAGCGGGACCTGGAACTGGCCCGAAGGGGGGCCCCAGGGAGGTCCGATCGCCGCGATGATGAGAATGAGGGTGATAATCCCCATCCCTTTTTGAGCGTCGTTCGTCCCGTGGGTCACGCTGTAGAAGAAACTCGAGACGAGTTGAAGGCGCTTGAACTCATGGTTCACCTTCGTCGGCGTGTGTCGGCGGAACAGGCGGATGACCACGAGCGCGAGGCCGAATGCGAAGAGAAGCCCGACGAGCGGCGCGGCGACCATGTACACCACGATTTGCACGACCCCTTTCAGGAGGATCTTTCCGAGGATGACCGCCGGGAGGAGTCCCGTGAGCAGACCGGCCAGGATCGTCGTCCCGAGCGTCGGCCGGTGCCTCCGGATGATGACGTCATAGCCAAAGAACGACGCGGCGCCGAGCACGAAGACCATTCCCGTCACGAAGACGAAGAGGAGCATGTTCGTCGTGCTCGGGAGGAGGATCGACCCCGGTCCCGCCGCGAGCGCGGCCGCGCCGATGATGCCACCGATGAGCGCATGGCTGCTCGACGTCGGGAGGCCCCACAGCCAGGTGATCAGGTCCCAGACGATCGCGCCGACGACGCCTCCCATGATGATGGCCATCGAATGGAAGAACGCGGCCTGGCTCAGCGGTAGGGCATTCACCCCGAGGACGTTCGTGTCGATGATCCCCTTGCCGATCGTTTCCGCGATTGCATTCGTGATGAAGACCATCCCGACGAAGTTGCCGGCCGCCGCCATGGCGACCGCCTTCGTCGGCGTGAGGACTTTCGTCGCGACAATCGTCGCGATCGCGTTCGCGGCGTCGTGGAAGCCGTTGAAGAAGTCGAACGCGAAAACCACGAGGATCGCGACGATGAGGATCGTGAAGAGATCTGCCATTCCTAGTCCGTGCCTCCGCGCGTCCCTCCGTCCCGCCGCGAGAGACCCCTGACGACTCATTGATTCTTCGCCACAATGTCGCTCAGCACGTTGGCGACATCCTCGCAGTGGTCCGTAGCTTGCTCGAGGACCTCCGTGATCTCCTTGAACTTGATGATCGTCACGGGATCCTCCTCACGGAAGAGCGCCGCGACCGCGTTGTTCATGAGGTCGTCGGCGACGTTCTCGAGGCGGTGGACCTCGATGGAGATTCGCTCGACCCCATCGGCCTGCTTCATGTTGCGGATCATCCCGACGGCTTCCTTGAGGAGCCGCGTCCCGTCCTTGATCACGTTTCCGAGCTGCACCATCGCCTCGGTCGGACGATCAATTTCATAGAGGCCGATCCGGCTCGAGGCCGCCTCGATCATGTCGAGGACATTGTCGAGCTCGGTGGCAAGGGACTGGATGTCCTCCCGGTCGATCGGCGTGATGAACGTCTTGTTCAATTCCTCGTAAACCCGATGGACGATCTCGTCGGCATGGTGCTCCACGTCCTTGATCCGTCGGCACTTCATCGGCACGTCGCGGAACTCGTGCAGCAAGTCCGCCAGGGCGATCGCACCCTCGTCGACCGTGGCGGCGAGCCTCTCGAGGAGGTCGAAAAACTGGCGCTTCTGCGGGATAATCCATGCTTTCAAACCCATTGGCCCTCGCTCCCCGTTAACGCGGTAGTCCTGGTACATCATTAAGATGTCGTATCGGAGGGGTGCGTCAGCCCTCGTCCAGGTTCACGCCGGACGCCTCGAGCTGTTGGAGCAGCTGCTTCCGCATCTTCCGGTTGCCGGCGAAGCCTTTGATCGCCTTGCGGGACATCTCGTAGTTCCGGAGCAGTTCCTTCACGTCCCGGGGCGCCACGCCGGCCCCGCGCGCGATGCGTTGCACGCGGGAGGACTTCACAAGTTTCGGGTCTTTCATCTCGTCATCCGTCATCGAGTCCATGATGATCTTGAATCGTCGAAGGCGCGCTTGGGTGTTCTCCATGTCCGCGTCCTTCATCTTTCCGCCGACGCCCGGGATGAGGGACGCGAGCTTCCGCATCGGACCCATGTCCGTCAGCATCTCGATCTGTTCGTACATCTCGTGGAGCGTGAACTTCCCCGCCATGATCTTCTTCGTCAGCGCCTCGGCCTTCTGCGTGTCGATGGCCTCTTGCGCACGTTCGAGGAGCGTCTCGAGGTCGCCCATGCCCAACAAGCGCGAGATGAACCGAGGCGGCTCGAACTTCTCGAGGTCATCGATCTTCTCGCCCACGCCGATGAAGACGATCGGGGCCTTCACCTCGGCGACCGCCGACAAGGCGCCGCCCCCTTTCGCGGTCCCGTCCAACTTCGTGACGATGACGCCCGTGATCCCGACCGCATCGTGGAAGGCCTTCGCCTGCGGCCCGGCCTGCTGGCCCACGGTCGCGTCGAGCACGAGGAGGCGCTCGTCCGCCTGCACCGCCTTGGCGACGCCTTCGATCTCCGCAATCAAATCGGGCTCGAGCGCGTGCCGACCGGACGAGTCCACGATGATGACGTCGGTCCCTTCGAGCGCCTTCACGCCCGCCTTGGCGATCTTCACCGCGTCCTTGGCGGACGGATCCCCGTAGAACGGTGCGTTGATCTGTTCCGCGAGCTGCTTCAGCTGATCGTACGCCGCAGGCCGATGCACGTCCGCAGCGACGAGCCCGGCCGAGAGCCCTTTCTTCTGGAAGAACTTCGCGAGCTTCCCCGCGGTCGTCGTCTTGCCTTGCCCGTACAACCCGACGAGCAGGATCCGCTGTTTCTGGAGGGGGACCTCACGGGTCGTCCCCAAGATCCTGACGAGCTCCTCGTAGATGATGCGGACGACATGCTCGCGCGGGCTCATGCCCGGAGGCGGTTTCTCCTCGAGCGCCCGCCGCTGGAGCTGCTTCGTGATCGCCAGGGCGAGTTGGACGTTCACGTCCGCCTGAATGAGCGCGCGCTGGATGTCGCGGACGATCTCCTTGATCAGCGACTCGTCGACGTAGCTGGCGCCCGCGATCTTGCGCAGCGCCTCGCGGAGGGAGCCGCCGAGTTTTTCGAGGACCATCGGACGTCTCCAAAGTGCGGAGGCACGTTAAGGTTGGCGGTGCAAGCAGCGCATACGCGCATCGTCGATGTAAGAAAAAAGGGAAGGGAGGGCTAGCCTTGTCAGAAGGGATGGGATGCACTCTAACGAACTAGCCCAAAATTCCCCCGGAAATGTATTCAGAATTGGCTACTTAACACTTTGTAAAATCTGGGGGTCCCGATGGCGCCGACGATGCGGGGGGTCCGGGTGTGACAAACCGTGGCCTTGGAGACCGGCGTCCCCAGGATCTGCCGTGCTATACTAAGTATATTCCTACCAGAGGTTCGGAGCGGCCACTCAAAGAATGCCGCATTGATGGAGGCCGAACTTGGGGTGGACTCAAAGGTATCCGGACTTCTGGAGCGTGAGGAGGTCCTCGGTCGACAGCTTCTCGCCCTTCTTGAACCGCTCGAAGATGAGTTCCGCCTCTTTCTTCGCGTCGACCTCTTCCGCGACTTCCTCGGTGACGCCGCGGCTCTTCATCCAGATTCCGTGAATGATCTTGTCGTAATCGTGGACCTGGCGGATGTGCTCGATGTGCTTGCGGTGTTCCTCGTCCGCGAGCATTTTCGTCTTGATGAACTCCTCTTGCGCCCGATCAGCTTCCCGGCGCAGGTTGTCGCCCTGCTCGTAGAGCGCGGTCATCTGGTCGTGCTCCGCTTGGGCCTTCTCCGCGAGCTCGGAGACGCGCTTGTGGGCGTCTTCCGCGAGGTCCCGCGCAGACTTCAGCTCGTCCTTCATCTTCCGGACGTCCTCGTTCTCCTCGAGCGACTTCTCGAGTTTCTTGACCTCCGCCTGAAGGTGTTGGATCTCGTCGATCAGCGCGCGTTCCTTGTCGACCGTCAAGACGGACGTCATCTGTCGGAACTCGAGTCGCTTCAATTCCTGCTGCAGCTTCCCGAGCGGCACGGCGCCGCGGGGGAGCTTCCTCCGCTTCAACTCGCTGAGTTGGTCCTGGAGATCGTTGACCCGGCGGTTGTAGCGGTCGCGTTCCTCTTTCGCGGCCTTGACCTGGGCATTCAGTTCGTCCCGCTGGATCCGGTGTTGGGTCGCCTCGTCGACGAGCGCCCGGACCTGGGCGTTCAGCGCATCGCGCTTCTCGACCCATTCCCGCGTCTTGTCGTTCAGCTCGTCGCGGCGCCGGCGGTGGCGTTCCGCCTCTTGGTTCTCTCGCTCCCGCTTCAGCTGTAGCTCATCCAGCACCGAAACCCTCTCGAGACCGGCTGGTGGGAAGTTGCGAAGAATACCTCGGCTTATAAAACTTCCCGCAGGTGTTCTCGGAATCCGGAAAGGACGCAAGCGATAACGGCGTCGCAAACTCAAATAGCGCCACACTTCATGGTAATCGGGGTTCCGTGAGCCGGTTCGCGTTCATCGGGTTCGTCGTCCTCCTCGCATTGTTGCTCGACGCCGGTGCCCCCGCGTTCGCAGGACGAGTCCCGTCGCCCTCCCCGTCTGCAACGAGTTACACCCTCGCCCTCGCGGCGGACCGTCGATCCGCGGAGCGGAACGAGACGATCACGTACACGATCTGGCTGAACGTCACGGGCGGCGGTCCTCTCCAGCTCGTCAACATGAACTTCACCGTCGACCCGGACCTGATCCTCGTCAATACGTCGATTACGCTCCCGTTCTCGTGCGGGACTAACGGTTCCAACGCGACGTTCGCAGAGTGGCAGTGCAGCTTCCTCCGCTCCGGTCGTTCGTACCGATTCGTTGTGCCGGTCGTCGTCGATGCGAACGCGACCCGCGGCCGATCGCGGATGGCGACGGCGCAAGCGATTGAGCTCGGAGGGGGCCCGGCCACCCCGAGGATCGCCCAGGTCCGCGTCTTTATTCTGATCGGCGTCCTCGCCCTTCAGGTCGGCGCCACTCCTTCCTCGCCGCCCGTGTGGGGAAGTCGGATCACGTTCGTCGTGAACGTCACGAACATCATCACGACGGATGTCGACCCTGCGGACGTCCAGAACTTGACCGCGTACAACGTGCGCATCACGATCGGAATCAGCCCGTTGCTCGAAGTCGGGAGCGCGACCCCTCGGCTTCTCGTCTTGAGCTATCTGACCCCGAGTGAAAATGTCAACGTGAACTTCACCGGAATCGTCTCGTCCAACGCGACGATCGGCGATCCGGTCTGGGTCAACGCGACCGTCCTCTATGAGGACATGGCGAACCGCTCCATCGGTCCGAAGTTCGACGAGCGGCTCCTCACCGTCCAGGCGCCACCCCCGCTGCGGACCGATCTCACGTCGGTCCTCGCCGTCCTCGCCTTCGCCCTGCTGGCCATCCTGGCGGCGGTCCTCATCGCCCCGGTCCTGGGCGAGCGCAACCTCACAATTGACGAGGTTTTCCTCGTCCACCGGAGCGGGATCCTAATTCAGCATCTCAGCCGGGGACCCGGTCTGCGGAAAGACGACGACCTCGTCGCGTCGATGTTCGTCGCGATCCAGGAGTTCGTCCGCGACTCGTTCGATACGAAAGCGACCCTTGACGAGCTGTCGTTCGCGGGGCGGAAGGCGGCGGTCCTCCGCGGCCATCACGTCGTCCTGGCGGCGCTCGTCTCCCGCGGCAACCCGCGGTACCTGTTCCCTCAGATGAAGGCCGTCGAGCGGGCTCTGGAGAAAGCCCACGGCCCGGCGCTCGTCGATTGGGACGGTCGGGTCGCAGGCCTCGATCAGACCGGGACGATCCTCGAGTCGTTCCTGTCGGGCGGCTTCCGAAGGATGCATGGGGGGTGGAAATGATCGGTCGACCTCACAGGCCCCGGAGCCCGAGGACCTTGAACGAGACCGGCTCCCAGGCGGCCTCGACCCGGCGCGGCCCGCGCCCCGGTGCCGCCGTCCCGGTTCCAGGATGGCTACCTGGAGGAAGGCTTGACGATCCTCGACCGCGTGCTCCGGATCGACCCGCGGTACCCGGGCGCCTGGCGCTTCAAGGCGAAGCTCCATCGGATGCAGGGGGCGACGTCCGCGGAACAGTCCGCGCGCAAGCGGGCCGAGGATACGGAGAGATGAGGATGCCTCAACCCGACGTCGTCAAGCTGAAGATCTGCATGGCCGGGGAGGGTGCCGTCGGCAAGACCTCCCTGATCCGCCGGTATGTGCTCGACCAGTACGACGACCGCTACGTCGCGACGCTCGGCACGAAGATCACGAAGAAGAGCGTGACCGTCGCCAATCCGTTCGGCCCCGATCTGCTTCAGGCGGATGTGATCCTGTGGGACATCATGGGCACGTCGACCGTGCGGGAGCTGCTGAAGGAAGCCTACTACCACGGAGCCCAAGGCATCCTGGCGGTCGCCGACCTCACGCGGCGGGACACGCTGATCGCCCTCGACGAGTGGGCGCGGTCGATCCGGTCGGTCGCGGGGGACATTCCGACGTTCGGCGTCGCGAACAAGGCGGACCTCGAGAAGGATCGGGCCCTCCCGGCGGCGGAAGTCGAGGCGTTCTTCCGGCAGCGCGCGTGGCCTTGGTCGTACGCGAGCGCGAAGACCGGGGCCGGCGTCGACGAGACCTTCGTGCGACTCGTGAACCACGTGCTGTCGAATCGGGTCTGACCTAGGCGATCCGCCAGCGGCGATGGGCCTCGGCGCCTTTTGTGAAGCAGTAGTGGACCGTGTTGAACTCCGTCCGCATCGCACCGACGTCGGAGGCGACCTTCTCCGCCGGCTCGTGCTTGACCGCGATGCGGGCGAACAGGTCCGCGACCTCGTCCATCTCCGGTTCCCGCATCCCGAGCCGCGTGAGCTCCTGCGTCCCGAGGCGGATGCCGCTCGGCTTCACCGAGGACGTGTCCCACGGAAGGAGGTTCTTGTTCGTGATGATGTTCGCCTTCTCCAGGTCCCCGGCGACTTTCGCACCGCCGCCGAGGCTCGCGACATCCAGGGCGATCGCGTGGCTCTGAGTGAAACCGTGCTTCTCCGCGAGGGCCTTGATGCCGCGTTCGTGGAGGGCCTGGGCGAGGGCCTTCGCGTTCCGGACGATCTGCGCGGCGTAGTCGCGGCCGAACTCCAGGAATTCCGCGAGCGTGATCCCGAGGGCCGCCATCGCATGGAGGTGGTGGTTCGACACGACGCCGGGGAACACGGCCCGTTGCAGCCGCTTGATGAACTTCTCGTCCTCGGAATCGGAGAGCAGGATCCCGTGCTGCGGTCCGGGCAGCGTCTTGTGGGTCGAGCCCGTGAGGACGTCCGCGCCCTCGTGGAGCGGGTCCTGGAATTGTCCGCCGGCGATCAGGCCCATCACGTGCGCCCCGTCGTACCAGACGTGACAGCCGGCTTCCTGGAATGCGTCCCGCAAGTCCCGGAGCGGGGTCGGGAACAAGAAGACGCTCTGCCCGAACGCCGCGACCTTCGGCTTCACGAGCCGGAGCAACTTCGCCGTGCCGTCCACGTCGATGTTCATCCGGTCCACGTCGAAGGGATAGTTCACGTTGTTCACGCCGCGCATCCCCGCGGCCCCGAACTTCGCGGAGCTGATGTGGGCCCCGTGGCTCAGGGCCACGGACGTCATGATGTCCCCCGGTTCGAGGAGGGCAAAGTAGACGGCCATGTTCGCGACCGTGCCGCTGATCAGCCGCGGATCCATGTGCCTCACGCGGAAGAGCTTCTTGGCGAGGGCCACGACCCGGTCCTCAACCTCGTCGACGAAGACGTTCCCCTGGTAGTACCGCTCGTGCGGGAGACCTTCCGCGTAGCGGTCCCCGAAGTCCGACAGCAACATCTCCCGCGCCATCGGACTGATCACGTTCTCGGACGCGATCATCGGGAGGGACTTCGAGAACCACGCATGGTGGCGGTCCACCTGTTCGTTGAGGAAGACGACGTCTTCGTTCATCCGCGACGGAACCGGAACCGACGCGCCGGATAAATACGTTGACTCGCGCTAGAAGCAGTGGACCTTCCCTTCGACGATGCGCTCCGTCATCTTGTAGATCTTCTCGAGTTCCTCGTCGATCAGGGCCTCCGCATCTTTCTGGAGCGAGCTGAGGTGGGTGCCCTTCTCGGGGATGATCTGGGCGGTCGCCGCCTGCGGCTCGTCGATCGGGTTCCCGATCTGAGAGACGATGCGGACCCAGACCTCCTTCACCTTGCCCTGATGCTCCCGCACCAGGCGGTCGGCGATGTCGAACGACAACAGGTTGTACAGCTTGCCGACATGCGTGACCGGATTCTTGCCCGCTGCGGCCTCCATCGACATCGGCCGGTACGGGGTGATGAGGCCGCTGACCCGGTTCCCGCGGCCGACGCTGCCATCGTCCCCGTTCTCCCACGACAGCCCGGTGACCGTGAGGTAGAAGATCCCGGCGTCGTAGTTGTCGCCCGTGTTGATGTCGACCTTCACCGAGCGGTCCGTGTACTTGACCGCGTTATCGAGGAGCCGCTCCCGGAGTTCCTCGACGACGCTGCGGTAGTGGTCCTTGTCCGGGACGTACTTGTCCACGAACGCCGCGGCGACCGTGAGTCGCATCTCGTCGTCGTGCCGGACGCCCATGACCTTGATGTCCTGGCCGACCTCCTTGAGGTCCCTCTTCAGCGGCCCGTTGATCAACTGCTCCGTCTGCAAGACGACGGTCTCCAACTCGGAGAAGGGGGCGAATCCGACGCCGAACGAGGTGTCGTTGGCGAGGTGCTTCTGCGTGTCGTACAGCCCTCGGAGATCGACGGAACCCTGACCGATCTTGCAGTCCAGGGTGACGTCCGCGTCGACGTTGAGGTTCGTGCAGGTCGTCGTGAGATAGTTGTGGGCGGCCTGGATCGCGGCCGTGCGGTACGGGAGGCGCTCGCCATTGACCATCGTCGTCGCCCGGCCGACCAAGAGGATGTACGCCGGCTCGAGGAAGACGCCGCCGCCGAACTTCGGCGCGCTCTGTCCTCCGACGACCTCTACCTGGTCCGTGTTGTGATGGAGGATGCGCCCGAACCGTTGGAGGTACATCTTCGAAAGCGCCCGCGAGACGATTTCTGCGAGCCCGTCCGCGATGCTGTCCGGGTGGCCGATCCCCTTGCGCTCGACGATTTCCGAGCTCTGCTGTTCGATCGGCGTGTGGATGAGTTCCTCGACGTAGATATTTCGCGCCACGGAAAGCCTCCGACGGCTGTGCCGCGTGGATGCGGAGGTGCATATATGGCTTTTGTCGCCCGCCCGCACGAAGTCGACGGAACCCTGACGGAATACGGCGGCCTTCCGGACACGGTCCATCGGCCAATCATATGCGATGGTCCTGAAAATTCCGGCAGGAATATGTACCGCATGCCCGTTGCCCGTCCGGATGATGCCCGACTTGGAGGAGGTCCCCCGCCTGCGGAAGGCCCTCGGGCTCACACAGACCGCGCTCGCACGACTCTCGAACGTCAGCCAGTCGACGATCGTGAAGATCGAGAAGAAACAGATGAACCCGTCCTACGACGTCGTCCGGCGGGTCATGACGTCGCTCCAGGCCGAACTCAAGAAGCAGGAGAAGAAGGCGCTCGTCGAGCAGATCCAGACGAGGAAGGTCCAGTACGTCGAAGCGAAGATCACCCTCGCGACCGCGGTCGACGAGATGCGCCATTGGAAGTTCTCCCAGATGCCTGTCATGCACAACGGCCACCCGGTCGGCTCGATCTCGGACAAGGTGATCAACAACCTGATCCTGTCCGGCAA
>VBMB01000105.1 GCA_005878525.1 Methanobacteriota archaeon | reverse complement strand
GGCCACCTTCACCCAGTTCAGACCCCACTCGTCCCGAGGCACCCCGTCGACGACGATTTTGGAACCGAGGGCAGGGCTCGTCGTCACGCGGAGCAATCCGTACGTCGACGGATCCGGGCCAGTCGCGACGGAGTTCGGCGTATAGGTCCCGGTGACGGTGAGCGATTGCCCGGAGGCGAGCGTGATCGTCTGGGCGGCCGGCGGATCGAAGCCCGCGACCTTTCCGAAGGAGATCGCGTATGTGCCGGCCGGCATGGACTGCCACATTCCCCAGTCATCCCGAGGGAGGTTGTCAATCGAAATCGTGGCGGCCACGGCCGGACTCGTCGTTATGCGCAGCGATCCGTAGGCCACGTAGGATCCTTGCAAGGCCGTCGTCAGTCCGGACGCGGTCGTGACGGTCTGCGGAGCCGGCGTCGCGTAGCCGTATACGTTCCCGAATGAAACGACATGCTGTCCCGGTGCAATTTTCATCCAGTTCAAGCCCCACTCGTCGCGAGGGATCCCGTCGACGATGATCTTCCCGAGTACCGCAGGGCTCGTCGTCGCGCGGAGGAACGAGGTCGCGATCGTCACTTGGGCCGAGGAACTCGCGGTCCCGCCGTGGCCGTCGTTCACCGTCAGGACCGCGGTGTTCACCGCATCGGTCGCGTAGGTGTGGCTCGAGGAAATCGAGCCTCCACCTGCGGGAGTCGTGCCCGTGGCGCTCGAGCCGTCCCCGAATGTGAGGGTATAGGACAGGACGTCCCCGTTCGCGTCCGAGGAAGTCGCGGAGAACGTGACCTGTTGCCCGGGAATGGCCGGCGTCGGGACGGCGGAAAGGGCACCCACGGTCGGAGGGGTGTTCGCGCTCGCCGTGTTCCAGGTCCCGTGCATCGTCGCGGGGTGGAAGAGGCAGAGGTACGTGAACGAGCCTGCGACGGATGCGGTAAACGAGACCTGGGTGGTCGTCGAGAAGATCGGAGAAACAGGTTCTCCGGGGTCGGCGACGCCGTTCCCATTGTAGTCCAGGAGGAATTCGTGGCTGAGACCGTCCGTCGAAGTGAGCGAAAGCGTGACGAAATCGTTCTGGTTTACGTTGATCGTAGGTCCCGGAATCGTCTCCGTGCTGCTCGAGAATCCCCAGCCGTTGGTGTGGGACCCGAACAAGGCGATGCTGACATTGCTGCCTTGCGTCCGGACCAGCGTAAGCACCGTACCACCAAGGAGCAGACCCACGGTGAGGAATGCGAGGACGACTCTCTTCACAACCCAACCCCCTACGACACGGATAGTAACTCCGCTGATGAAGCTTTTCCCGACTGCACAAGTCGGACGAAGCCGGGTGAAACGGTCGGCTCTCGGCAGTCGAATCGGTCCGTCGGTCAGGCGTCGAGCGCGCGTTCCGACCACTGCATCGGCAAGTTGCGCGCCGCCCATTCTTTGAACACTCGCGTCGGATCCAGGGCCTCGGCGGGATACACGCCGGCTCTCGGCGTCGCCCTATCCGCAATGAGCGCGGTCCCGATCGCCGCGCCGACCGCCCCGAGGTACGAGGCCGCCGTCGTCGAGCGTCTCCGGTTCGCCTCTTGATGGGTGAGGGTGATGTCCCCCCGGTGCACGACTCGCCTCGCACCCGTTTGGCCTTCGACCTCGACGCTGAGCGACTCGGCCCCCTCGAGGGGCAGCACCAGAGCGGACGGCTCCGGGAATGCCGCGAGGAACGCGCGGCGGAACGAGACCATCTGGTTCCCCACCCGGATCATGTGGGAGTCCGCCAGGAGATCGAGCTTGTCGAGCGAGAGGATCGCCTGGACGAGGTGCGGGTCGAGGACGTACTTGAAGTCCACCCGGCCGATCGGTTTGTGGAGGAACTTCGGCAACGTCTTCACCTCCTCGTGGGAAATCAGGTACGTCCGCTGCGATCCGACTGGAGGCGGGAATCCATACTCTTCCGGCTCGCTGAGCGGCGCGCGGTCCTGGAGGGCCCCGTCGAGCCACACGCTCGGGGGTGTGAGGATATCCGAGAGGAAGACCTCGCGGGAGTAGAGTGGGAATGAGGTGTAGCCGGGCAAGGTCGCGACGCCGCCGGAACGGATGCGGATCGCATCGATCGTGTCGAGCCGTTCGGCCGCGCTCCGGGCCATGACGTTCGAGAGGCCGGGGTCCAGGCCCATCGAGACGAGGCCGCTGAGCCCGGCGTCCTTGAACGCCTCCCCCATCGCGAGCTGTTCGAAGATCCCGGCCAGCCCGCCGGGTTCCCGAGGGCCGGCCGCGGATGGATCGAGGTAATTCGCGCGGACCTCGAGGGCGGCTTGCATGATCGCGAGATTGTATTTCGGGAGCGTCGCGTTGATGACGAGGTCCACGCCCGCGATCGCCTTCGTCAGGGCAATCCGGTTCTCGACATTCAGCTGCTTCGCCTCGATCGCGACGCGTCCCCGGATCCCCGTGAGCACCCGCGCCCGCTCCCCGTACAGGTCGACGAGCAGGAGGGAAGTCACCCGAGAATCCCCGCGGAGCTCGGAGGCGAGCGTCCGACCGAGTCCCCCCACGCCGAGGATCGCGACCCGCATCCTCCGAAGGAGGGATTCTCCGAGGGTTTAGTCTTTTCGCGCTCGTTCGGATGGCCGTCGTGGTCGCCGGACGAGCGATGCCACCGCGTCGGGCTCAGTTACCGCGTCGATCGTAATTCCCTCACCGTCGCAGGGAGTTCGCCCACGAAATCACGGCGTCCGCGGTCGCCTCCGGCGCCTCCCACATCGGCAGGTGGCCGATTCCGTCCAGGATTCTGCCGACGTCAGGAGGACTGGGTGCGATTCGCGCGGCTTCGGAGACGGGAATGAGGCCGTCCTCCGTTCCGTGGATGACGAGCCGCGGCCCCGCGAAGGAATTGAATACGGCCGTGCGGTCCGGCCGGGCAGCCATCGCGGCGAGGGCCGCGATCACCCCGTCCGGGCGGGCTCGCTCGATCATCAGGGTCGCCTGGGGACGCCTTTCGACCGCCGCCCGTGCCCCGACGAGTTTCTCCGCGAGACCCGGGAGCAAGGCTTTCGTCCCCGCCGCGCGGACCTTCTCGATCATATCGTGCCTCCCGCGCCGGGCGGTCTCGCTGTCGGCGGCGGTCCTGGAGGCGATGAGGCCGAGAGCCGAGACCGCGTCCGGGCGTTTCTCCGCGAGGGCCAATGCGACATAGCCGCCGAAGCTGTGTCCGGCGACCGCAACCCGCCGGGCCTGGAACGGCTCGATGAACTTCGCCACCTCGTCTGCGTACGCCTCGACCGTCGCTCGGCCGAGGCCGATGGAGGGGCTGTCCCCGAATCCAGGAAGGTCTGGGGCCAACACTCGCGAGCCCGCCGCGGCGATCCGAGCCGCGACGCCGGACCAGATCGACCGGTTGAGAGGCCAGCCGTGAATGAGCACGACGACCGAATCCTTTTCATGGCCAATCGAGTCGAAGGCCAGCACGCGCGAGGGATGCGCCTCCCGTCGCCATAAAGCATGCGGACCTGGGCGCACCGAGCCCGCCGCATGGCCTGGAGGAGTTTGCATCGACCGTCCTCCGAATCCGGCTGCGATACTCTCACGAAACAGAATAGAAGAATAAACCCGCATCGGTCGTGTTTGGAAAGAGTTCGACTGGCGGCTTCGTCGTCCACGTAACTCCTGCCCCTTATACCGCGAACCTCGAATGGCTTCTCGTGACGACGGTCCGAGGAGGCCATCGGGTGACGGCGGGCAACATCGCGAGGTCCGGGCATCGATCCCTCTCCCGCTCCCGCGCATCCCGGCGTCTCCCGACAGGGACGGAGATCGCGCCCCCTCGCACGGGACCTTCTCCGTCCGTTCCGAAGACCGTCGTCGCATACCACGCGAAGCGGAGGAGTCCGTGGGCCGAATGATCGATGAGACCTGGAACCTGGAACCGGACTGGAAGATGGACGAGCGGTGGGCCGGAATCATCCGCCCGTACGGGCCGGAGGACGTCGTCCGGCTTCGGGGAACGATTCGGATTCGACATACCCTCGCGGAACGCGGGGCCGGTCGCCTCTGGAGCTTGCTGAAGTCAGAGGTCTACGTCCCCGCCCTGGGGGCCCTCACGGGAAACCAGGCGATCCAGCAGGTCCGGGCCGGGCTCCGGGCGATCTACCTGAGCGGATGGCAAGTCGCCGCCGATGGCAACGGAGCGGGCCAGATGTATCCCGATCTGAGCCTCTACCCGGCGGACAGCGTCCCCAATGTCGTCCGGCGAATTAACAACGCGCTCCATCGGGAAGACGAAAAACAGCACATGGCCGGGAACCACGATGTCGACTGGTTCGTCCCGATCGTCGCGGACGCGGAAGCCGGATTCGGTGGGCCGCTTCACGCGTTCGAACTCATGAAAGCCATGATCGAGGCCGGAGCCGCCGGCGTCCACTTCGAGGATCAGCTCGCCGCCGCCAAGAAGTGCGGCCACCTCGGGGGGAAGGTCGTCGTCCCGACCTCGGAGTTCATCCAGAAGCTCGTCGCGGCCCGGCTCGCGGCCGACGTGATGGGCGTCCGGACCTTGATCGTCGCCCGGACCGACGCGAACAGCGCCCGCCTGATCACGAGCGATGTCGATCCGGCCGACCGTCCGTTCATCGGCGGCGAGCGCACTCCGGAAGGGTTCTTCCAGTTCGACGGCGGGCTGCGAGCGGCCATCGCCCGCGGCCTCGCGTACGCGCCGTATGCGGACCTGCTGTGGTGCGAGACCTCTTCTCCAGACGTGGGGGAGGCCCGCGAGTTCGCCGACGCGATTCACGCCCGCTTCCCCGGAAAGCTGCTCGCGTACAACTGCTCGGCCTCGTTCAACTGGAGGAAGAAGCTGGATCCCTCCGCGCTCGCGGAGTTCCAGCAGGAGCTGGGGCGGATGGGGTATCGGTTCCAGTTCGTCACCCTCGCCGGGTTCCACACCCTCAACCTGTCAATGTTCGAACTCGCCTCTCAATATGCGGACCGCGGGATGACCGCCTATGCGGAACTCCAGGACGACGAGTTCGCGGCACGGGAGCGCGGGTACCGGGCGACGGAACACCAGGCCTTCGTCGGGACCGAATTCTTCGATGCCGTCAGCCAGGTCATCTCCGGCGGGACCTCATCGACCCTCGCGATGAAGGGGTCGACGGAACGAGAGCAGATCGCCGATGCGACCCCCCGCCTCCCTGTGTCCGCCCGCTCCTAGAGCGGTCGACCAACGACAACGACTTTAGCGGGTCCGACCTCTCGATGAGGCATGCGCGCTATCCTGGGGACGGAGAGCGAGGTGCCGGAAGGCGGTACGAAGTGCGTGTTCGCCAACCAGAAGCCATTCGCGTTATTCAAAGTCGGTGGGAGGGTGTATTGTCTCGACAATACGTGCACGCACTTGGGTGGCCCGCTGTGCCAAGGCAGGCTTCAGGGTTCTGTCATCCAATGCCCGTGGCACGGCTCGCGGTTCGACGTGACGTCCGGGAACGTCGTCGGACCGCCCGCCCGGAAGCCCGTTCGATCCTATCCCGTTGAAATCGAGGACGGGAAGGTCGTCGTCGAACTCCCCTGAACCGCGAAGGCGGACTAATCGATCTCCGCGGGCGCCATCGGCGAGCCGCGAACATTGAGGATCATGTCCCTCGCTTTCTCCTTCGAGGGATACACACAGAATGTCATCTGAGTCCCCCACTTCTCGTTGATCCTCCGCACGATGGCGCTCAGCCCCTCGAAGTCCTGCTCGGTGAAATGCACGACTCCGAGATTCAGGTCGAACTCATATTTCGTCGGCTGGCCTCGGTGAAACCGCAACGGAATAGGTCCGTAGAGTTTGTAATCGAACGTCTCGAATCCACCGAGCACTTCTCGGAGGAGTTCGTCTCGCGCAAAGGGCTCCATCGGGTCAAACGACGACGCTGGGTTGGAGGCCATGGAACCGCCACTGGGACCTCGCAGATAAACATGCGGCGCGTCGACTGCCTTGATCACCAAGGCCGAGATTCGCCAACCCCCCAGCGAAAGGCTTCGATTCGAGAGCGATGTTGGCCTTGTCGGGCGATCCCGGATCTGCACGAGGGCCAAACGGCCTTCAAGCGGCTGTCTCCTGGACGGCCTCCTCGATGAGCTTCACGAATCCGGTTGCATAGTGGGTGAGCCCGCCCACCCCCCCACCCTTCATGAAGACAGGCTAGCCACCGCGCGACATGTGAAGAGAATCGAGGATACAGGCCGCAACACGGTCCGGTTCGTCGACCCAGACAGCGTGCCCCGCATCCGGGATCAGCTCGAACCGGTTTCTGGGCACCCGTGCCGCTGCGGCCCTACCCTTGTCCACCGTCGCGAAGGCATCCTTCTCACCCCAAATGAACGTCGTTGGGACACGGAGCTCGGCCCACCGCTGGTCAAGCAGGAGAGAAGGGAGGAGACCTTCCTCGGTCACGATGCCATCCAGATACCAGCGGAACGAGCGATGATTGCGGAGGAGATTGAACCGATCGCAGTCGAGGTATTCCTCGGCCACGCGTTCGGGGTGCGCAACGAGCGCCGATAGCGGTTCAATCATGCGTCCGCGGCCTGCGGGCTGGGCCAGCTCCGAACGTATGAGCGCTCCCGGCGAGGAGGTCGACAGCTGATGCATCAGCTTCTGGGCCTGATAGATGCCTGGCGGGACGGCCCGCTGGAGCCCCGCGGGCATACCCGGGAGGATGAGCTGGCTTACGCGGTCCGGGTGGCGCAGATAGAACGCGATCGCGGAGAGACCACCCATCGAACATCCCATCAGCGGGACGGTTCGCAGACCGCAGTTGTCTAGGACATCCCCGAGGAACGTGGCGCTGAGTTCAAACAAGTCGACGCCCCGGTAGTCGAATGGGTCGGAGAGACCATGCCCTGGCCGGTCCGGAGCGTACAGATGGAAATGATCCGCCAGGAGAGTCAGGATTGGCGCCCAGCCCCCCGCTTCGCCTAGCCCACCGTGGATCAAGACCAGCGGCGGGCCTTCACCGACTTCAATCATCTCGGTGCTTCCCATGGACCACTTCAGCCGCCGGGTACGAGCACCGGGAACAAATCGGGACAACAAGCGTTTCCGGGCCTCGCGCAAGCCCGGATCCCCAGCTACGTCAGCCCAATCGATTGGATCGGCCGTCGCGTCTTTGGTTTCGACGTTCAATGGGTCCGCCTCCACTCAGGATTGTTAGCGCTCGTTCGCGGTTAACTGCGCCTTGAATTACTTGACTCAAAAGGGACACAGTTAATAGCGATGCTTCTCTTTCTTGCATCCGGTCTCTGCAAAGTGGACAGCCTGGATGTCAGAGTCTGTAGGGAACTTTTTCGAGATAGAGCAGGTCCTCTACTTCGATCCGATTTCCGCAGATCTTACCGCAGCATGGCAAGGAAGCTCCAGGTTGACGAGGTCACGGTCAGGAATAGAATCAAGAGATTTCAGCAGAGCGGCTTCTTGAAGGGATGGCAGCTCATCGTGAATCCCCGCCTCTTGGGCGTCAGTCTCGCTCAACTATGGTTTGACGTCCGACCCCCGTCGGCCAAGGATGAGTTGGTACGAAAACTCGGCTTGATTCATGGCGTCCTAGCAATATCAGATTCTTATGGATCCTCGTTGGCGCTCGTCATCATGTTCGAGAGTGAGCTCGCCGCGAAGAAAGAGTTTGAGCTGATTGCGAGGATGTCGAACGCGCAGAACTTGGCGCGTGCCAATATCCCGTTCCCGGTGTGCACCATTGAACTAACTCATACCGACTGGAGAATCATCAAGGCCATCCAGACAAATCCCCGGCAATCCTATTCCATCATTTCTAGGGAAGTTGGAACGTCCCAAAAAACCGTGAAACGAAGACTCCGGAGGATGATTCAAGAAAAGGCTCTCTTTGTTATCCCGAGCTGGAATCCAAGAGCATTGGATGGCGCGATCATAGCTGATCTCGTGGTCTTCTATGCTAACCCCGGATCAAAAACCGATCTCGATAACCGAATCGTTTCTCGATTTGATGCCCTGCTCGTGTCGACTAGGCTAAGCGATATCGAGCACGGCTTCTTCAATCTCCTGATTAGGAATATCTCCGAGGCCAAAGAGATCTTGGTATGGGTCAACGAGCAACCCGGAGTCGGCAAAGCTTTCATCGAGTTAGTCCAAGATCGAATTGAAGTGTATGAATCCTTCAATGAGCGGGTGGACAAGAAGCTGACCGAAGCCTCGATGTCCATCGGGGCACGTTGACTCAAGGCCAATCCCCAACGAGTGTCTGGCCGCCACCTTAACGGTTCTCGGACCGGGCAAAGGGAAAACGGGACGAAAATCTGGCTATCATTGTCTCTTGAAATCAACAATTCAGCGTCGAAAGGGATTCCGAAACCCAGGTAATCTCGCGAACGTTGCGTGGGCCGGAATTTCTCTAGTCTTGCTAGCGCCTCTCAACAAAGCCGGTTTGCATTGTCCTACGTAAAAGTCAGCAAGAAGTCAGAAGCGGAGCGACCCAAGACCATGACCCCCACGGACCTGAGTTGGTGAGGCATGAGCGGACCCGGAGGGATGCGAGGTTTCTCCATCTAGACGTGTCAATGTCCGACAGAACCGCGGATCGAATTGAGGTACACCAAGAGCAGAAGGTCGTCCCGTCCCAGCATGAGGAGGATCGAACGGTCCGCCTCCTTTCCCCTGTTCGAGACACGTGTCGGCGAAGAAAACACCTGTCGCGAGAAAGTCCTTGAAAGAGATAGAATGCCCCAACAAGAACCGAACCGGTGATGACAAATGCTGTGCCGAGCGTCAACCCTGTGTTCATCGCTCCGTCCATCCAGCCGCCGGATCTTCAGAACCGCTCAGAACCAGTCCGTCGCGTGCATTACGAACTTGCCCTGCGGGCCGCCGAAGAGACGGGGCGCATCTTTAGGTCGTCGGCCATCGAGAGGCAACGCCATTACCGTGGCCGGGAGCGAATCGTCCAGACGGTATCCAAGGGAACGAT
>VBMB01000160.1 GCA_005878525.1 Methanobacteriota archaeon | reverse complement strand
ACAGCGTGAACCTCGGCTGGCGGAACAGCGGATTCCGAGGATACGCCGACCACATGGCAACCGCCGAACTCTCGGCGGGTCTGGATCGGCTCATCGCGATCGCCTCGGAGCGGCGGACCGCGATCATGTGCGCCGAAGCGGTGCCGTGGAAATGCCATCGCTCCCTCCTGTCGGATGCGCTGCTCGTCCACGGCGTCCGCGTCGTCCACATCCTTTCGCCGGGCAAGACCCAAGACCATCGCCTCACGCCATTCGCTCGGCTCCATGGAACTCAGATCACGTATCCCGCGACGCGCAAGCGCCTTAAGGCGCGGGACCGTTGACGCGCACGATGGGGACGATCCGCGATGTCCGGGTCGACGCGGTACCCGGAGTTGTCGTGCAACGATGGCGGAGCACGGAGGACGGCCTGTTCCTGCGAGCCCGTGGTCAGCCGGACGAAGTGCGCCTCGTGTGCGTGTGTGGACGCAGCCACTGGATCGTCCGAGAGGATTTTGGTGTCGGGATCGCGTCCCTTCTCGTGACATGCCACACATGCGGGACGCGCGGCTCGTTCCTCATGGAAGGCGTGACCCTTCCGACTCCGTGAACCGATCAGCGGAGAGCGAATCCGCCGTCCACGACAATCGTTTGGCCGGTGACGTACGACGCGTCATCGGAGGCGAGGAACGCCACGACCCGTGCGACTTCTTCGGGAGTTCCCCACCGCCGCAGCGCGGGCTCCTGGGCCAACGCTTTGTGGTCCTCCGGTCGCGTGGCCCGCTCCGTCGCCTCGGTGGCGATGCTCCCGAGGGCGAGCGCATTCACGCGAATCCCGTGCGGGCCGTAAACCTGCGCGAGGGCACGCGCGAGGGCCAAAATCCCACCCTTTGCCACGAGATACGGAATCCCGACCGTGTCGCCGGTCAGGGCGGGCGTTGAGCCGACCAGGATGACGCTCCCGCGACGCGCTTGGACCATCGTGGGAAGGGCCGCCTGGGTGACGAAAATCGACCCAAGCAAGTCGATATCGATCGGCGCACGAATCTCGCTCGGCGTGAGCGCGGCATACTCCTTGTACCATGCCTCGGACCGGAACGGGTGACCCGCGAAACATGCGGCAATGTCCAAGCGCCCGAATGCATTGCGCGTCTCCTCAACGAGGCCCTCGCAAGCGTCCGGGTCCGACACGTCCGCCTGGACCGCGATCGCGCGGGGGCCGAGTTTCCGCACCTCCGCGACCGTGGATTCCGCGGCGGACTTTCCGCGATTGTACTGGACGCTGACGCTCGCGCCATCCTTCGCGAGCTCGAGGACCGATGCGTGGCCGATGCCCCCGCTGCCTCCCGTGACGAGGGCCACGCGGCCATCGAGGCGACCCATGAAGCCCCGACCCTCTCGCCGCGTAATAAATCCTCGGCCGAATGATCCCTGATCCGGCTGAGGATCGAATCAACGCTCTGATCGCTTTCGAAGGAAAGCCTCGCGCTCCGCGCCGGGCGGAAAGTCCCATCCCCCGCACCGAGCACGTCCGAGCGCGCCTCCATTTTCGGAAAACCTTTATGTGTGGGGACAGGCTCGCGCGACCGAGGAAGGGACCATGTATCGGTTCACAAAGACGCTCGTGTTCGTTGCCATCGGACTCGCGATCGCTGCGTTCGCGGTCTCGTCCCCGATGGCCGTTCGCGGAGCCCCGATCGGGGAGACTCCGGCAAAGGCGGTGAGCATTCCACTATATGCAAGCTTCTCAGCGCCCGCCGGGTGGGGATGGGCTGCGACCAATATCACGGAACCGGGGCCGACCCTGACCGTCCAGCAGGGAGACGTGATTACGTTCCACCTATTCGCCCACGACGCGACCCCTCACATGCTGGTCATCGACCTGAACAACAACCAGGTCCAGGACGCTCCGGATCAGGCCTCCGCCCAGTTCTCGAGTGCGACCGCCGCCACGAACTTCACATTCACCGCTTCGACCGCGGGGACGTTTAACTACTTCTGCGGAGTCCACGGATATGCCGCCCAACATGGGTCGCTCGTCGTCCAGTCGACGGGTGGCGGCGGCGGAGGGACCTCCGGCGGAATTGACACCACCTTGCTCATCGGTGGTGTGGTCATCATCGTCGCGATTGTCGCGGTCGTTGCCGCGATCGTGATGCGGCGGAAGAAACCGTAAACCTCAGAACGTATCGAGCCGGATGCGTTGAAGAAGACCGCCGAGCGTGCGAACTTCGCGGGCGGTGAGGGACCAACCCGCGGCCCCCGCGTTTTCTTCGGCCTGCGAGGGGCGCTTGGCTCCTGGAATCGGGATGACGTTTCGGTGACGTTGGAGCCAAGCGAGCGCGACTTGTCCGGGCGTCTTGCCATGCGCGCGGCCGACCTTCCGAAGCTCACGGATCAGCGGGACGGTGGCCCGCAGATTCGCGGGCTTGAACAGGTCCTCTTCCGCTCGAACGCGGTCCGTTGGCGTCTTTCCATCGTGGTACTTTCCGGTGAGCACGCCTTTGCCGATCGGGCTCCATGCGAGGACCGCAATCCCTTCGCGTTTGCAATAGGGGACGACCTCCGCTTCGACTTCCCGCTGGAGCATGTTGTACCGCACCTGGTTCGACGCGATGTCCGCACGAGAGAGATGGGACCGTGCCTCCTCGAGGTCTCGCACGGCGAAGTTGCTCACGCCGATGTTTCGAATTCGATCCGTGCGGTGGAGGGCCTCGAGCGCTTTCATCGTCTCCCGCAACGGGACTTGACTCCACGGATCCGGCCAATGTACCTGGTACAGGTCAATCTCCCGCACACCGAGACGCTTCAAGCTCGCGGCGCACGCCTTCTTGACGTCGTCGGCGCGAAGATGCCACCCTCCGACCTTCGTGGCGATGAAGACGCGGTCTCGACCGACGTTCTTGATCGCCCGAGATATGACTTGCTCCGAATGCCCGTCGCCGTATGCCTCGGCCGTATCCACGAGATTGATCCCGAGATCGACGGCGCGCTCCATCGCCTTCCGACAGTCCGCATCGCGAACGTCGGCGCCCCAGGCCTTGCCTCCGGCCTGCCACATCCCCAGTCCGACCGCGGAAACGGTGGGTCCGCCG
>VBMB01000083.1 GCA_005878525.1 Methanobacteriota archaeon | reverse complement strand
CATCATCGACCTACCGACGGGCTTCCAGCCGATGTCCGACGAGTCGGGCCGCTCATGGATCGTATACAACGGGGAGATTTACAACTACAAGGCCCTCCGGGAGGGACTCCTCGAACGCGGCCACACCCTCCGCACGAACAGCGACACGGAGGCGATCGTCCATCTGTACGAAGAGAAGGGGCCCGACGCACTCCATGAACTGAACGGGATGTTCGCCTTCGCAATCTGGGACGAAGGCGAGCGGCGGCTGCTCCTGGCCCGAGACCGACTCGGGATCAAGCCGCTGTACTTCCGGGAGGCCGAGGGTCGCATCGCGTTCGCATCGGAAATCAAGGGGATCCTCGCCGACCCCACGGTGCCGCGGTCGCTCGACCGGCGGGCGCTCGCCGACTACCTCACGTTTCAAAACGTCTTCGGGGACAAGACCTTCTTCGAGGGAATCAAGGTCCTGCCTCCCGGTCACTATCTGACGGCCCAGGACGGTCGAGCCGAGGTCCGAGAGTATTGGGACCTCTCCTTCCGCGAGGGTGTCCGCGACGAGGCCGAAGCGGTCAAGCGATTCCGCGCCCTCCTCGACGAATCGGTCGAGATGCAGCTCATGAGCGATGTGCCGCTCGGGAGCCATCTGAGCGGCGGGCTCGACTCTTCGGCGATTGTGCTCCGGGCAAGCCAGGATCTCGCGGACCGACTCAAGACCTTCAGCGTGTACTTCGCCGAAAAGGAGTACGACGAGAGCGGGCTGATCGAGGAGGTGTCCCTGCTCGCGGACACGATTCATTACGATCTGCTCCTCGACCCGACGGAGTTCCCGAAGATCCTCCCCCGCATCTTGTACCATCTCGACGAACCTCGAGTCGGACCGAGCGTTATCCCGCAATGGTACATCGCGGAGATCGCATCGAAGGAGGTGCGGGTCGTCCTGACGGGGCACGGCGGCGACGAGCTCTTCGCAGGCTATCCGGCGTACATCGTGCCGTACTTGTGGGAGGTGTGGCGACGCCGGGATGTTCCGGAAGCGATGCAAATCCTCCGTTCTCTCCGGTGGAGATTGCGAGAAGAAGGCTGGAAGCGAGTCGTCGGACTGCCTCTCTATGCCCTCGTGAATCGGGAGCTCGCCCGATACGGTCACGAGGCACAATTCGACGATCAAGAACGGGAGGCACTGTTGGTCCCCGACGAGGCGCGACGCTTGGGGACCTACGACCCCCGGTCCGAGCTCGAGCGCGTGCTCGCGCGGTGCGATGCCGGTCCGATCAACCGGAGCCTATACCTGGACATCAAGACGTACTTGCCCTCCCTCCTTCTAGTTGAAGACCGCATGTCGATGGCGCATTCGGTCGAAGACCGCGTACCCCTTCTCGATCATCGCATCGCGGAACTCTCCGCGCAGATCCCCGGCCGGTTCAAGATTCGGGGCTTGACGCTGAAGTGGATCCCCCGTCGGAGTGCGGAAGGCGTCCTCCCGAGGTCGATCCTCCAGCACCGAAAAGTCGGGTTCCTCGTCCCTCTGGCGGAATGGCTGCGCGGCCCGCTCCGCGGCTACCTCGAGGAAATACTCCTTGGCGAGCGAGCGGCGTCACGCGGCCTGTTCCGCCCCGAAGCGGTTCGGCGCCTCGTCCGGGATCACGTGATGGGGACCCGGGACCACGCCTGGAAGCTCTGGTCCCTCCTCAATGTGGAGCTGTGGCACCGCATTTGGATCGACGGAGACGGACCGGGAACCGAAGCCGTCGCAAGCATTAATTCGTCCGCAGGGATGGCCTGACGGATGATCCACGGCGCGAAGGTAAAATTCCGCGCAATCGAGCGGGATGACTTGCCCCGCTTACGAGACTGGAGGAACAGTCCCGCAATCCGACGGCGGACCCGGGAATTCCGCCTCCTGAGTCTGGTCGATCAGGAGCGGTGGTCCGAGAGCCTCCACAACGATCGTCACACGATCATGTTTGACGTCCTTGATGAGAAAGACACCCTGACAGGCGTCGCCGGCCTCACCTACATGGACTGGAAAAACCGACGCGCGGAGGTCTCGATCTGCGTAGGCGACGAGGGTGCTCAGGGCAAGGGGTAGAGTCGTTGATGCTGTCGCCGGCGGAACCCGACGCGATGGGAGCCCGCGGGCGAGCGGCGTTCGAGACGAAGTACAACTGGAAGGCGATGGAGCCGCGCCTCCTCGATTCGTATCGGGACTTACTCGACACGACGTCATCTCCGGATCGGGACCGGTTATGAAGATCCATCAAGTCGTGCCGCACTTCGCTCCCGAAAAAGGCGGAGCGGAGACCCATGTCCTCGGCCTCGCCCGGTATCTGGTCGGGAAAGGGCACGAGGTCGTTGTGCACACGTCGCAGCGGACGCTCGCGGGTGACGCGCTCCCCGCGAACTCTACCCTGGATGGAATCCAAATCCGGCGATACCGTCCGGTCGTGCAGCTCGGATACTACGCCACCCTGCTTCGTCCACGCATCGAACGAGCGGATCTGGTCCATCTCCACGGTTACGGGTTCATCACCAACGACTGGGTGGCCGGGAAGATCCGCGCTTCAACCCCAATGGTCTACTCCCTCCACCACGGAGTGGCCCAGCCGGCGCCGACGGCCGGCGCGCGGGTGAAGCGCGCATTCTACGATCCTCTGTTCGGACGGAGGACCCTCCGCCGGGTCCAGGCCATCGTCCTGGCCTCCGAATTGGACCGACGTTGGCTCGAAGCCCGTGGCTTCCCTCCGGACCGCATCCACGTACTGCCCACGGGCCTCGAGGCGGAGGCGTTCCAGCCCGGATCGCCGGAACGCGCCCGAGAACGGTTCCACGTCGATCGGTATGTGGTCTTCTTGGGACGGCTCCACCGAGAGAAGTCTCCGGAGCACCTCCTCCGAGCCGTGGCGGCCCTGGGTGACGACTGGATCGGCTCCGTGGTCTTCGTCGGGCCTGACGCCGGTGAGCGGCTAGCTCTCGAACGGCTCGCCGGGGAACTCCACTTGCGGAATCGGGTCGTCTTCGCCGGTGAAGTGGATGAGGCGACCAAGCGAGACCTCTTGGCCGGGGCCGAATGTCTCGTCCTGCCGAGCTTCTACGAGGCCCAAGGCATCGCCATCGCCGAAGCCTGGGCGCAGGGTCGCCCGGTGGTCGCCTCCGAGGTCGGCGGCGTTCCGGACCTCGTGAACAACAGCCAGGATGGGCTCCTGTATCCGTACGGCGACGTTCCCGGCCTCACCACGGCCCTGCGGGAGATTGTGATGGACCGGCCTTACGCCGCGCGGATGGGCACCGCGGGGCTGCGCAAGGCGCGGTTATCGTTTACGTGGGACCGCATCGCGCAGCGGTTCGAGGAACTCTACTCGTCCGTCGTGCGTCGGTAACCCGATTCGAGAGGAGCTTGCGTCCCGGTATCGGGCGACGGGGGCGGGAAGGACGTGGTCTCCCGGATCCCCGAAATCCGACACGAGCTTTGAGGCGTCCACGGGATGGTATGGCGAATGGTACGTGGCCGCACGGTGAGATTTCCCGCGATCGGGGGATGGCCTGCCCGGCTCAGGTGTTGAGCGTACCTCAAAAGGGTTCTCCCCCAGCGCGCGGCCCATGGCTCGGGGCCCGGTGTGGACCTTCCCCTTTATTATCAGGCGTTCCATCCAAAGCCAGTTGCCTCGATGGGGTCTATTGGAGATGATCCGATGAAGCCGCTTGAAGGGAAGAACGTTCTCGTCACCGGGGGAACCGGTTCTTTGGGTCGCGTCTTGGTCCGTCGGCTGCTTGCCGGCGAGATGGGTCAGCCCAAACAGGTCCTGGTATTTTCTCGCGATGAGACGAAGCAGCACTACATGCGCCTCCAGTACGCGCATCGGCCCGTCGCGACGGAAGAAATCATCTACAAGGGGGCCCAAGGTCGCCTGGCCTTCCACGTCGGGGACGTGCGCGAGTACGCGAGCGTGGTGGCCGCGGTGCGCCGGGCCGACGTCGTGTTCAATGCGGCGGCGATGAAGCAAGTTCCCACCTGCGAGTACTTCCCCGGGGAGGCCGTGGAGACGAACGTCCTGGGGCCCGCAAATATCGTCCGCGCGATTCGGGAGAACGACACGCCCGTCGAGACGGTCGTGGGCATCTCGACGGACAAAGCATGCAAACCGGTCAACGTCATGGGGATGACGAAGGCCCTGCAGGAGCGGATCTTCCTCGGTGCGAACCTCGACTGCCCGGAGACGCGGTTCGTCTGCGTCCGGTATGGCAACGTCATCTCCTCTCGCGGCTCCGTGGTGCCGTTGTTCCTCGACCAAATCAAGCAGGGAGGCCCCGTGACGATCACGGTGAAGGAGATGACTCGCTTCCTCTTGACTCTCGATCAGGCGGTCGACACGATCTTCGCGGCCCTCCGGAACGCCCTTCCGGGGGAAACATACGTCCCCAAGGTTCCCTCCGCGAGGATGCTGGACATCGCGACGATCCTCATCGGCTCGTCGGACGTGAACATCACGTATACCGGGATCCGCCCTGGAGAGAAGATCCATGAGATCCTCGTGTCGGAGGAAGAGTGCCATCGGACCCTCGAGCGGGACGGGTACTTCGTGATCGAGCCCATCCTCCAAGAGATCCGCCACGCGGATGTCGCGCGGCCCGCCCTCGCGGAGGAGTATTCGTCCGCAAAGGCCCTCCTGCCGATGGACCGACTTCGGAAGCTCATCGACCCGTACCTGGAGGTCGCAGATCCGGAGGAGCCAACATGAAGATCATGACCATCTTCGGCACGAGGCCCGAAATCATCCGGCTCAGCCGCATCATCCCCCTCCTGGACCAGCACTGCGAGCACACCCTCGTCCACACGGGCCAGAACTACGACGAGAACCTGAGCGACGTCTTCTTCCGAGAACTCGGCATCCGGGACCCCGACCACCACCTCGGAGTGAAGTCGACCGGTTTCGAGGTACAAGTGGGCCAGATCCTCGCCCGGATTGCTGCCTTGATCCGGGACGTTAAGCCCGACCGGGTCTTGATCCTCGGGGACACGAACAGCGGCCTTGCCGCCATCGTGGCCGCACGCATGGGAGTCCCGATTTACCACATCGAGGGAGGCAACCGTTGTTACGATGACCGGGTGCCGGAGGAGGTGAATCGCAGGATCATCGACGCCTGCAGCACCGTGTTGATGGCGTACACCCACCGCAGCAAGGACAACCTCTTGGAGGAAGGCGTCGAACGGGAGCGGGTTTACTTGATTGGCAATCCCATCTTTGGTGTCCTGACGGCCTACGTAGGTCGAATCGATCGGAGCGACGTGCTCCAGCGATTCAAGCTCAAGACGCGCGAATATTTCGCCGTCACGCTTCACCGCACGGAAAACGTCGATGTCGTCCCGCGGCTCCAAGGGATCCTCGATTCCCTGCAGGCGGTCCACGAGAAGTATCGGCAGCCCGTCATCGTAAGCCTACACCCGCGGACGGCCGATCGGATGCAGGCCTTCGGCCTGAAGAAGCAGTCCTACGATCTCGTCTTCACACACCCCTTAGGATTGTTCGACTGGGTCCAACTCGAGAAGAACGCCCGCTGTGTCATCACGGACAGTGGAACCCTTCAAGACGAATGTAGCATCTTCCACGTGCCCATCGTGACCCTTCGCGACGTGACGGAGAGGGCGGAGACCCAGGAGGCCGGGAGTAACATCCTGGCGGGAGCGAACCGGGAGAGCATTCTGCGGGCCGTCGACGTCGTCCTCTCCATGCCAACCGAATGGACGACTCCGCCGGAATACCTGGAGAAGCAGGTCTCGGTGACCGTCGCGAAGATCCTCCTGGGCCACCTCCCCTTCACGCGGACGAGGCTCCAAGCGTGACCATCCTCGTCACGGGCGGTAGTGGCGTGCTGGGCCACGCCCTTGCCAAGACCTTTCCGGAAGCGGACCGCCCCTCGAGGCGGGAACTCGATCTTACGGATGAACACTCGATCCGCGCATACATTGCGGCCCACCGCCCGTCCGCCATCGTGCACACGGCAGCCCTCACCGATATCGGAAAGTGCGAGGCGGATCGAGGAGCAGCCTGGCGGACGAACGTGGACGGGACGGAACACCTGCTTCGGGAGGCCCTAGCGGTCGCCCCGGACTGTTTCTTCGTCTACATCAGCACCGCGGGTGTATTTCGCGGGGACACCGGCAACTACGATGAGGAGTCCCGCCCGGATCCCGTCAACTACTACGGCGCGACGAAGTTCCGAGCCGAGCAGGTGGTGAGGAAACATTCTGCCAGCTGCGTGATTCGGACGAACTTCGTTAGGCGCGGTAGATGGCCGCATCCCCAAGCGTTTTCCGATCGGTTCGGGACCTTCCTGTACGATACCGGCGCCGCGAAGGGCATCCGCGAAGTCTTCGACGCGCACATGCGCGGCATCGTTCACGTCTGCGGGGACCAAAAACTGAGCCTCTTCGAGGTGGCGCGGCGGACCGACCCGGACGTGAAACCCGTGACGATGGAAGGGTACCTCGGTCCACCCCTGACGGCGGACATGTCTCTGATTACGCGGCGATGGCACCCTTACTCGCTCGCGGATTGAGGACGGAGTGGGACGCTAGCGGACGAAGCGCAGGCGCGGCAGTGGCACGAGAAACCTCCCGCCACCCCGGACGAACGCCGTTTCCTTCGAGAGGATCTCACGGTGGTAGCTCCAGGCGAGCATGAGGCCGACGTCCGGCGGATGGTTGCGAAATTCGTCGACGGGCAGGATGGGGATATGGGTGCCGGGAGTGAAGCGGCCGTAGCGGCTCGGGGAGGCGTCAACGATGAACGGGAGTAGTCCACGGTCGATTTTCGCATAACCAAGGAGCGTGTTGCCTCGGCCGGGTGCACCATACCCGGCCACGGATTTGCCCTCGGAGCGGAGCTTGGTGAGGGCTTCGCGGAACGCGACCCCATGCGATGCGACACGTTGGGCGAACGCCCCGTAGGTGGACGGTGTTCCGATCCGCTCCTCGTGCTCCCTCGAAAGCATCGACACGAGCTTGCCGGTAGGCCGCGGCCTAGCGTCCGATCGCCGGGCGTGCACCCGGATGGAACCGCTGTGGATGGGGATGGGCTTGACGTCGTACACGTGGAGGCCGTGTCGTTCGAGGAATGGGACGAGAGCAGTGAGCGAATAGTAGCAGAGGTGTTCGTGGTAGAAGAAATCGTACTGCATCAAGCGCAACAGTTCGCGTAGGTAGTGCACCTCAAAGACGAAGATCCCTCCGGGACGCAGTAGGTTGACGATGCCCCTCACGACGGTCTTCAGATCATCGATGTGCGCGAATACATTGTTCGCCAGCACGGCGGTGGCCGGCCCATGCTCCCGACGAATGCGTTCGGAGAGCTCCTCATCGAAGAAACCGTTGAGGACTTCCAAACCGCGGCCTCGGGCGACCTTGGCCACATTCTCGGCGGGCTCCACCCCGAGCACGCGGATGCCCCTGTCCTGGAGGGGTTTGAGCAGGACCCCGTCGTTGCAACCGATCTCCACCACGAAGGGGTCGCCGACCCCCCGCAATTCCCGAGCAAGGTCCGCCGCGTACCGTTCGAAGTGGGTGCGCAGTGTGGAGGTGACCGACGACAAGTATCGGTAGTCGCCGAAGACGATCTTGGGAGAGACCACATCGAGCACCTGGACGAGGGAGCAATCGTGGCAAAGGGAAATCCGGAGCGGATAGGCCCGTTCGTGGCCCACCTCGGATTTGAGCAAGAAGTTCCCGGCCAAGGGCATCCGTCCGAAGTCGAGAAACGGCCGCACCCTTCGGCTGCCGCATGCGCGACAGGTTTTGCGGCGGTAGTAGTCGGCGTCTGGGTTCGAAAGAGTCCGCATGGACGACAGCTACCGGATTCGGATCGCTCTATATCGCGGTTTGGCGGCCTCGCGCAAGGGCTTGAGTTCACGCCTTCGAAGATGGTTTCGCGACCAAATTGGAAAAACCATCGTATTCATCTCGTCTCGGCGATTCGACCAGTGTCCCGTCGGGCTGAATCGCATACCAGTCGTAGCCCCATGAAGAGAGCAAGTCATACTTCTCCCGAGACGAGTACCCCCAAGCCCTCGTGACTTGATCGGCCATCTCGACCATGATGGTCGGTCGGCGCGTTGAGGTAAGCAGCTTCTTGGCACCTTTGAACGCCTCGAGTTCCGCACCCTCGATGTCCATCTTCATGAAATCCACCTGGGTGATGCCTGCGTTTCCAAGATACTCGTCGAGGGCGGCTACTCTGACCTGGATCCGCTCCGACTTCGGAAATCGTCCGTCGAGTTGGGTTCTGCGGAGGCCGCTCGCACCGGAGCGACGATTTTCCACCATGTAGAATTCTGCGTCGCCCGCTGCGGAACTCACCGCCATTGGGACGACCGTCACGTTCGTACAAGCATTGAGGCGAATGTGTCGTTCCAGACCTCGCCGCTCTCGCGGGGAGGGTTCAAACGCGAGGACCCTCCCTGAAGGGCCGACTAGCCTGGACATCAAGGTCGTGAAGAGGCCGTGATGGGCACCGAGATCGAGCACGGTCATCCCAGGCCGGAGAAAGCCAGCGACGAACCGCCGCTCTCCCTTTTCGATATTGACTACCCAAAGGTCGAATCCATTTGGATAGGTCGCGGTCCAACATATCCGATACGGTAGGCATACCGGAAGCGGAATCGGGGGAAGGAACCGCCGGAGTCCCCAGATGATCTTGGAGGGTATCCTCTCCGCCACTTGGAGGGGAATCACGACGGAGGAAGGCCGGCGTAGGTACTAAAGCCATGACCGAGTGGCAGGACCTTCCTTGATCGATGCTTTCCCCGCTGTACCTGTGGACCTATCCTCTTGCCGGCTCCGACTTGCGCGCATAAAGGAAGACGTCCTCGAAGGAAGCGCGAAAGTCTCATACGAGAATATCGAATTTCTCCGGCCCGACCATCAACAGGGTTTTCCATGAATGAACTGCCAATCAGGCGCCCGACGCCGACGGTATCCGTCGTCATGCCCGTCTACAACGGGGACCTGTTCCTTCGCCAGTCTCTTGACTCGATCCTGGCTCAGACGTACCCCGACTTCGAAGTCATCGTGGTGGATGATGGG
>VBMB01000082.1 GCA_005878525.1 Methanobacteriota archaeon | reverse complement strand
GAGACCGGCCAGCTCGCTGATCGCGTTTACGAGGCGGGCGCCGGCCGCGAACGACCCGGTGCGGAAGGACGCGCACGCTCCCTCACCAACCACACGTCAATCCTCGACGCCATCGGACTCGCGGAACTTCCGCATGGTGATTTGGTCGCTGACGGTCTTCCCCTCACCCGTTGAGTGCGCGAACGTCCGCATGCTATAAGACCATTTACGGGGCCGAGGCGGATTGCCCAGTTCCACTCGAAAAAACGAAGCCGTTCAAAGCGCCGGATTGGCGCCCGCCTGGAGAAAATCGCTCCGGGTCAAATCCCGCCCATCCACCCTGAACCCAAAATCCCAACCCGCATCTTACCCTTCCTTCCTTGATCGGACAAAGACTTGATAGGTGACGGCGTCCCAGGCGTTGTGAATTCCAATCAAGAGCAGCACCAGGGTTGCCGCTCCGACGAGGAAAAGGGCCGGGCGCACGTAGTACGGGGCCGCGGATGCCGAGATCGCCAGAACCGCGTATGCCGCAAACGGAAGCAGGACGTGAAACAACCAGTCCTCGAACACAGGCCGGTAGGCGCTTTGCCTGCGCATCCGCCGGGCCGCGATGACGACGTACGCGACCCCGCCGAGACCCAACAATCCCCAGAGCGCCGCGACAACGGTGATTTCGTCCCATGGCGCACTAACAATCGCCGACAGCAACAGCACGAGTCCGAAATGAACCACACTCGGCGTGGCGAACGCGCTACCGGCTTGCGCTTCAACTTGGCTGATCGGCCTTGAGGCAATGAGCGTAATGACGACGAATTGCAATCCGATCAGGGCGCCGGCCGACGAGCCGACGATGACGTAGAAGTTCTCCCATCCCTCGATGACCGTCATGAGCGGTCGACCTCCCTCGCGGACGGAATTCGCCGGTAGAGTTCGTCGCTGACTTTCTCCATCCAGTGGACGACCTTGCCGTCGAGTTCCTCCTGGACGGCGATGTGCGTCATCGCGCTGGTTGGCGTGGCGCCATGCCAATGCTTCTCTCCCGGAGAACACGAGACCACATCCCCGGGATGAATCTCTTCAACGGGGCCTCCCCAGCTTTGCACGAGGCCGCGACCGGCCATCACAAAGAGCGTCTGACCCAGCGGATGGGTGTGCCAGGCCGATCGTGCGCCAGGCTCGAACGTGACGCTCGCACCTTGCACGCGGCCCGGAGCGCTTGCTCGAAACAGCGGCTCGATGCGCACCGTACCGTTGAACCACTCCGTTGGTCCCTCGCTCGACGATCGAGAACCGCTCCTCTTGATGTCCATGTCCTTCACTACTCACTTGTTAACTCAGGCGCCGATGCTGGCGCAGTCGATGACGAAGCGGTAGCGCACATCGCCCCGCTGCATGCGCTTGTACGCCTCATTGATTTGTTCAGCTCGGATGATCTCGACGTCGGCGACAATTCCGTTTTTTCCGCAATGGTCGAGCATCTCTTGCGTTTCCGGAATTCCGCCGATGTTGGAGCCGGCGAGGCGCTTGTT
Organism: Methanobacteriota archaeon; assembly: GCA_005878525.1. Classification (GTDB taxonomy): domain Archaea; phylum Thermoplasmatota; class Thermoplasmata; order RBG-16-68-12; family RBG-16-68-12; genus RBG-16-68-12. The sequence continues at coordinate 6,856 of VBMB01000082.1, read as the reverse complement.
CCCGAAGACGAGCGAGCTCGCCTTGATCGGGGTGGCGGACGTTGCATCGGGAGGTAAGCCCAGGAGTACCATGGTGCCGAAGTTCCGGAGGAGAGCCAAGGGCTTGTCGAGATCGTGTGGCGCGCTGACCGTGTCCACGATGAGGTCGAACGTTCCGCCAAGCGGGTCGAGCGCGCCGGGCTGGCTCGTGGCGACGAACGCCTTGGCGCCCAACCGAGCGGCGGCTTCCGCCTTGCCGGGCGACGTGCTGAGCACGGTGACGTCGGCGCCCATCGATCTTGCCAGTTTGACGGCCATGTGGCCAACACCGCCCAAGCCCATGACGGCGACCTGGTCGCCTGGCTTGCAGCCGAATCGGCGCAGGGGCGAGTACGTGGTGATGCCCGCGCACATGAGCGGGGCGGCGCGCGAGGCCTCCAGCCCCTTCGGCACTCGCAACACGTAGCGCTCGTCGACGACCATGTTCGCCGAGTACCCTCCATACGTCCGAGCCTTCTGGTCCTGCTCGAGGCTGTCAAACGTGAACGTGGCACCCTTCGTGCAGAACATCTCGTGGCCGGCGCGGCATTGCTCGCAGGCTCGGCACGAATCGACGAAGCAGCCCACGCCGACGAGGTCGCCCTCGCGATGGCGGGATGCGCGAGTCCCTTGGGATACGACCCGGCCGACGATCTCGTGGCCTGGCACGATCGGAAACTGCGTGTTCCCCCAGTCGTCGTTCACCTTGTGCACGTCGCTGTGGCAAATGCCACAATAGAGAATTTCGATCTCGACATCGTGCGGTCCCGGATCGCGTCGCTCGATCGTCATGGGCGCAACCGGCGCCTTGGCTCCGCGGGCGCCATAGGCCGGAGTCTTCTGGGTCATGGCCAAGGGAGAACCGCACTCGGGTAAGACTCTTGTGCAGCCCTCCGGATGCGAAGCTAAGAGACACGGTCGAGGGTGTCCGCTCAACGAGGGCGACGTTGCGATGCAAAGAGTCTAGTAAACGCAGAAACCTGAGTGCCCCATCAGGGCCGTCGCCATGGCCGAGACAATCGTCCCCGAAGGGGCTCCTGGGACCGGAGCTCCACGGCTCCGATTCGTGGTCCAGAAGCACTGGGCTCGGAGTCTCCACTACGACTTCCGATTGGAAATTGGCACGGCTCTGGTCTCGTGGGCGGTTCCGAAGGGGCCAAGCAAAGATCCCAAGGTAAAACGTCTCGCGATTCATGTTGAGGACCACCCGCTCGACTATCTTCTGTTCGAGGAAACTCTTCCTGAAGGCGAATATGGCGCGGGCGAAGTCATCGTGTGGGACTACGGCGAATTTGAGACGGTTGGACCGGCAGGAATCGACGCGGCGGCGGCGCTCCGAGACGGCCTCATGCGATTCGCTCTGTACGGCACGAAGCTTCGGGGTCAATGGACCGTCCTGAAAACCAAAATGGGAAAGGGAACTCGTGAGAATTGGCTCTTGCAGAAGGTGGACGACGAATTCGCGGAGGCAGATTACAACCCGGAAACCGAGCCGGCTTCCGCGTTGTCCGGCAAGGTTCCACGGGGCAAGCCTTGACGTGACTCAGCGAAGAGAATTCCTCCAGGTCTTCGGAACGCGGGCCGTGTAGACGACTTCCTTGGCTCCGAGAAATTCTGCCAGATCCCCGATCGTCTCTCGAATCTCCAAGGAGACCTCCTTGCCGCCGGGTGCACCGGGCTCCGCGTGGACCGAATTGATCAGGAGGCGCTCGTTCTCCCGGTCCATCCGCGGGTCAACCCTGCCGATGAACCGGTCACCCCATAGGATGGGCAGCACATAGGACCCGAATTTCCGTTTGTTTGGCGGCAGGTAGTTTTCGTGGACATAGTCGAAGCCGAACATTCGGTTCGTTCGGTCCTTGCCGGAGATCAGATTGTCGAACGGAGCCAGCAGGGACATCCGTGGCTGCCACGCGTCCGAATGCATCGATTCAAGGAGCGGAATGTCCAGATCATGGACATATCGTTCGCCCTTGCCCGCGAGTCCCGTGATTTGAACCCGATGGATTGTCGATTGCTTCTGCAAATGTTCCAGGGCCTTTTTCAGGTTCAGATACCGACCGCGCAGAAAATAGACGTTGATCTCGGAAGGGGACGCGGTACCAAGGGCTCGGATCGTCCTCTCCGCACCCTCCTGCTCGGCCTCTTGTTCGGTCAGCTCCTTCCTCTCCACCCAGCTTGGGAGGAACGTTTCCGGCAGGCCCCAGATTTTCTGGTTTCCTTGGTGGCCCACGACCATGACCTCTCCGCGCATTTGCAGGTGGAAGAGGGCCGCAGAGACATCGCTTCCCGAGGTCCATCCGTCTGCCTTTCGATTCGTTGGAGCGTACTCTGCAAATTCGGTCAGTCGCAGGGGTCCTTTCTTCAGCTGACGCAGGATTGCCTTCCGCAGATCGGTGTGTTTGGCCAACCACGTTCTGGCCTTCGCCCTCCATCCTCCCCACGACTTGGAGAGGGACTCCGGGTACCGTCTCATCAACGAATAGTGGAGCGGATAATCCTCGCTGAGCACGATCGACGCGGCGTGGGACCAATGCTCGAACATCTTCTTCTCGTCCCAGAGGAGTCGATCCAGGTCCGACAATCGAAAGTTGCCGACCCGGCTCCAGAGGACGAGAACATGGGACGGTGCGACCGTGTTGATTGGATCCAACTGAACGTAGCCGAGGTCGCGTATCACGGAAAGGATTGCTTCACTGGCTGAACCTGTCGGGAGCTTGCCAGCAAGATGCTGCTTCGTGACAGCCAGGCGCCTCGCGGATTCCAAGGACGTCGAGATGGCCGTCTCACTCATCTAGTGGGCCACCCTAGGTCGCGGCTATTAAGCTTGTTACCTTGACGGTGTCAATAGGTTCGGGATTCAGATCCGTACCTGGGATTATGACGAGCCGACACGGTTCTCTGACTGTAAGCGCGACTTCAGTGCAAGAACACGGAGAGGAGGGGCGCGCGAAACTGACGCTCGGCGCCTCAATGGTGGCGCCGGACATCTCTTCAGAACCGGCCGGCGCGGCGCAGGACCGGGACGACCGGTCCGCTTCGGTTTGCCGCCGGGACCGCCCTGAAGCTCCCGGGCCCCACCGGAGGCTTTATCTACTCAGACTCCCACACACCTCCAGCGGAATAGGTGGGGGAGTAAATGAAACCCGGTAAGAATCTGTGGCTCGTGAGTCTGCTTGCGATTTTGGTGGCCGTCGGACTGGTCGCCGCTGTGCTCCTGATTCAACAAACGCAGCCAGCGGTTCCCACGGCCGGAACGTTGACAGCACATTGCTCGCCGACTTCTGCAACGCCAACGAATGTAACGCTGGGCGGCACCGGACAGATCACGTTCTCGTGCAATTCGCAGACCCCTACGGCGAGCCCGGCATTCACGGCTTCCGGAGCGGTGCTCGCCACTCCCACGCTCACCAACTACGTGGCACCCTACAACTTGACCGGCCTCTTCATGTATACATATAACGGGGCGGTCAACACCGGCGCATGCTCCAGTCGCACCGGCGCGATCAGGGTCAATGAGGGTTCGTCTACGCTGATTCCCATAGGTGCGTACAACTACTGCGCTAAGTACGAGAGCGTTGGTGCGACGGGCTTGCAGACATTCACGGTCGCATGGAACTTGTGATCGAGGGCCCGAGCGCCCTCCGGTCAGCGTTGGAGGCGCGGCCTCCACCCGTCTACCCGGAGTACCACCTCGAGGAATAGGGAGTCGGGCCGTCGCATTCGCAACTATCGATTAGGATCGATGACGTCCGAAGCGTGGTGCGATTGCGGCTGCCCTGAACCACAGAGGGTTACGATCGAGCCCGGAGCACGCAGTCAGCCGAATCGCGTCCGATCACAAACGACGCCGGCGAACAACGCATGCCTACGGCTCCGACACGAATCCTGCGGTTAGCGCGCGCGGGCGAGAAACGGATTCGTTCCGTAGTCGACGGGAACGTCAACGAGACAGGGAGCGTTCGATTCCAACGCTTCCCTCAAGATGGAGTTCAGTTCGGACGCATGTTCGACGCGAAAGCCCCGGAGTCCGAACGCCTTCGCGAGATCGGCGAAGTCCGGGTTGCTGAACTCCGTGCCGACGGTGCGCTGGAACTTCGCCATCTGCTTCCACCGGATGCTACCCAATCCACCGTCGCGGAAGACGAGGTTCACTGTCGGGGCGTTCTCGCGGCTCGCGGTCTCCAGCTCATGGACGCTCATGAGGAACCCACCATCCCCGCTGAGGGTCACGACCCGACGGTTCGGATCCATCAACTTGGCGGCGATCCCGCCCGGAACGGCAATGCCCATCGGGGAAAGGCCGTTCGAGATGATGATCGTCTTGGGCTTCGCGACTCGAAAGAAGCGGCTGAGCCAGAGCTTGTGGGCACCAACATCTGAGATGAGCAGATCGTCCGGCTCCAGGATATCCCGAAGGTCCCAGAGAGTCCGTTGCGGGTTCAGCACCTTCCCACTGTGTTCGCCGAGCTCCGATTCCAGGGTTTTCATGATCCCGTCTCGCGAGGGAAGCGACCGCCCCGAGGTGCGCTCCTTCGCGATCCGCTGTCCCAGGGTCTGGAGCGATTCGCGGATTTCACCGATCACTTCGACCTCGGGGAGGTACTGGGTGGAAATCTCCGCGGGGAGCGCGTCGACGTGAATGATCCGCCGGTCCCCTCGAGCGTTCCAGGAGCGCGGGTCGTATTCGACGAAGTCGTATCCGACGCAGATCACGAGGTCGGAATCGTCGAGTCCGGCGAGCTCGTGGTCGTGGGGAAGAATGCCGATGGTCAAGAGGCTCATTGGGGACGTCCAAGGAATCGCACCTTTCCCCATCACCGTCGTCACCACGGGAATGTGGAGGCGTTCCGCGAATTGCGTCAGCTCCGCCGACGATCCGTTCCGAATCACTCCGTTGCCTGCGAGGATGACCGGCCGGGCAGCCTTCTCGATGAGGAGGGCGGCCTGTTCGACGCTCGCTCGGGCTGGCGTGGGAGCGCTGACCGGTTCCCGGCGGAGCGGCTTCTGCTTCGGGTCGGCTTCGTCCTCCGCGACGTTCTCCGGAAGTTCGACATGGGTAGACCCGGGCTTTTCCGCCTCAGCGAGTTTGAACGCCTTGCGGACGATCTCCGGGACGACGTCCGGGCTCTCCACGCGGGCATTCCACTTCGTGATGGGGCCGAACAATTGCAGGATGTCGACGTACTGATGGGACTCCCGATGGATCTTCGACAGATTCGCCTGGGCGGTGATTGCGACGAGCGGCGCCCGATCGAGGAACGCATCGGCCACGCCGGTCACCAGGTTGGTCGCTCCCGGGCCTAGGGTGGCGAGGCACACGCCCGCGCGACCGGAGAGACGGCCGTAGACGTCCGCCATGAATGCCGCGGCGCCTTCGTGCCGCGTCAGGACGAATCGGACCGAGCTTCCCCGCAGAGCGTCCATGAGCTCCAGGTTTTCTTCGCCGGGGATGCCGAAGGCGAAGCGGACCCCCTCGTTCTCGAGACAGGAGACCAGGAGTTGAGCCGCGTTCATGCCCCTCCACGGATAGCCCGGCGGCTCATTTCACCCGGCGCGCAGCGGCGTCCGGAGGGTCCCTGTGTTCGGCGGGGATGGGGACGGAGGCGAGGATGATCCGGTATCCCGGCGCCCCGCCGATCGCGACCGCCGACATGTTCTCCAGGAGAGCTCCCGATCCCGATTTGATTGGGACGTCGTCGATCATCCCGGAGCCCTCCAGCACATAGGCCACCGCGCGGCGATTGTGACCGATCCGGAAGAACCCGGTGGCGGTCCGCGCGAACTCGATGTCCGTGCATTCCAGACCGGACGACGCATCCGCCCGAGCGAGCGGGCCGACGACGGGCTTCTGGAGCGTCCCATCGGAACCTTCCTTTGCGTCTCCCGCCGTCTTGATCTGGACCGTGGTCGGCGGCGGTTCCGTGTGCCACGGCAAGCGGACGACGACCGACAACCAGCGCGCACGCTTGCCTTTCAGCATCTCCATGTCGTGCGAAATTTCCTCGTGTGCCGTGAGGACCGCGACGGATCCCGCGGTCAGCGCCTCGCGCCGGCCGGAGCCGTCCACGTGGTCGACCTCCCCCTCGACGAGGTAGATGACGACCTCCTCGGCTTGGTGGGGATGACGACCGAGCTTCGTGCGCGATGTCGTCATCGTCTCGGCGAATCGTTCGAACGGCAACCACGGACCTTGGCCCTGACTCGGGAACAAGAGGCTCGTGGTCTTGTCGGATGCATCGATTTCCCCATGGGCGATTGTCAGGCTGCGGGGTTTCTGCGGGCTCGGCATGTCAGAGTCTCCTTCACCGAGGAAGCGACGCCGACGAATATAGTTCGTGGCATCAGAAAGAGGAGCTATCGGCTCCCAAAAGCCTTTGGCGGCAATCCGAACCCCTGATTGGAATCGGCCATCCGAAACTCGAACGCGTTTCGAAAATCGATCCCGCGAGTTCTGCATTCTTCCGCGAGTCGGGACACGAACGGGGCGATCGTCTCAAGATCGCCGATTCGGGCGAGGTCGGCCGCGAGGTCCGATCCGTCGAGGCGCTTCGCCATCGCTTCGGCCACGCCCCACCGCGCATCGAGGGAGCGCGTGAACATCTTCTTGACGCCCGCTTCCGCGAACACATCCGCGATTTGGTTCGGAGACCAACCGCCGGTCGGCGGGTACGCAGGAGCGAAGCCTACGAATGTCGTGAGACCGGCGTCGGCGAGGGCGCGAAGGCAGCGGAGCCGCGCGTCGATCGGCGGCGCCCAGGGTTCCAGAAGCGCCCTTGCTCGATCATCGAGTGTTGGGACGGACATGCCGACCTCAATCTCGGGGAACTGCGTGAAG
>VBMB01000158.1:1502-7819 GCA_005878525.1 Methanobacteriota archaeon | reverse complement strand
TTTCCAGACCATGACGCCCTCCAGCCGCCTGAGGTTCGGGCCCGGGAGGGCTTCCATCGTCAGATAGACATCATCGCAGTACTGCGATAACAACTCCGGTTCGCCGTTCGACCGGCCGCCCAGAAACGTTTATGGGGGTTCATCCTCTACGAGCCGTCTCCGATGTTCGAGCGTCCCCGCGGGACCAACGACTGGGGTCCCGAGGACATGGCGAAGCGCCGCTTCGTCGAGTCGCGGTTCGTCCAGCTCGCCGAATCGTTCGGATTCCGCGAGGTCTCCACCCCGACGTTCGAGAGCCTCGAGCTCTTCACGGCGAAGTCCGGTCCCGCGATCGTCCGCGAACTCTACGCGTTCAAGGACCAAGGCGGCCGGGACCTCGCGCTCCGACCGGAGTTCACGGCCTCGATCCTCCGGTTCTACGTGTCCGACCTGCGCAGCCGCCCGAAGCCGCTCAAGCTGTACAGCACGGGGAACGTGTTCCGATATGAAGAACCGCAGAAGGGCCGGTACCGCGAGTTCTCCCAGGTGAACGCGGAGATCATCGGCGGGGCTCCCCTGGCTTCGGATGGGGAGGCCCTCGCCCTCGGCATCGGTACGATGCGGGCAATCGGGCTCAAGCAAGTGAAGGCGCGGATCGGGAACATCGGGATCCTTCGGGGCTTCCTTCCGTTCGGAACCGCGGATCAAGGCCCGATCTCTCGAAGTCGTTGCGGTCACTCGTCGAGCTCTCGGGGGACGCTTCGATCCTCGACAAGGCCGCAAGAATCCTCGAGGGTGCGGGGAGCGCGGGATTCGAGTACCTCCAGAAAATCGCCGATCTCCTCGATGCCTATGGAGTCTCCCGAAAGGATTACGCGTTCGACATGGGGGTCGTACGCGGCCTCGATTACTACACCGGCATGGTCTTCGAGATCGACTCCCCGAATCTCGGCGCGGAGAAACAAGTCGGCGGAGGAGGCGCGTACAACCTCGCCGAGGTCTTCGGGGGAGAGCGGATCGCGCAGACCGGCTTCGCCCTCGGTCTGGACCGGCTCGTCATGTCCGCGGAGGCGGAGAATGCAATCGAGCCGCCGCGCCCCCTCGACGCGTACGTCGTGCCGATCGGGGAGGCTGCCCAGCGGAAGGCGATCGAGGTCCTCACGTCCCTTCGGGCCGCAGGCCTGGGCGCGGACATCGATCTCGTCGGGCGAGGGCCGTCGAAGAACCTCGACTACGCGAACGCGATCGGCGCCCGGTATGCGGTATTGCTCGGGGAAAAGGAGCTGAAAGCCGCGAGGGCCACGGTGCGCGACATGGCGTCCGGCGTCCAGCGCGAGGTGGCCTTGGCCGATCTAGTCGACGCAATCCTTAGCCCACCGGCGACCGGAGGTCCCGAACCCGCGAAACCCAAGCGGCGAGCCTCGGGAACTCGGACGGCACGCTCTCGCCGACCGTGAGGAGCGGCGACATCGATCCGTAGATACCGAAGTCCGCCAGGCTCGGCTGCCCGAGGATCCAGTCCCGTCCGTCGAGAATCGAGTCGACCATGCCGAGGTGCTTGTTCATGTCCTGCCGGAATTCCTCGCGGCGCATCTCGAGGACATGCCACGGCCCACGTGCGCGGGTCTGCATCTCCTCGAAGACCCACCGCTCCTCGTCGCTCTTGAGGACCGGCGGGACCTTCGTGACGACGTACCGCCATACGCGCTCCTCGAGGACCTGATGGCCCCAATGCTCCAATGTGACCGCGAGGCCCTTCTGCCCCCACGGGTACAGGGTCGGCTTCGGCCGGGCCTTTTCCAGGAAGTCCGGGATGTCGTACCACATGACGGGTTTCCCCTCCCAGATCACGGTCGGGACGTAGTCTTGGCCGGTGGCCTTGAGGACTTCCTGTCGGTCGTGGTACGGTGCGTATCGCGTGTCAAACTCCACGCCCTTGAAGGCGAGCATGCGATCCGCGGCGATGCAATAGTGGCTAATGTCCATCGAATACAGCAGGGGACGGGGGGCCATGGAACCCCGAGTCCGCTCCGGGCCTTGAGGTTTGTCGCGGTTTACGAGCGCCTTGCTCAACTTCCCTTGACCAAACGGTATTGACCCCACCCTCCCTCCGAGAACGTAGGAAGGCCCATTCGAATGCTTGACCTGATCACCCTTCTCGCCGCGCCCGCAGCGGCCCTCATGCTCGCGCTGCCGTTCGGCATGCACCTCCGTGCGGCGGAGGACCGACAGATGCGGGCCGTATACCTCTTCCACCGCACCGGCGAGCCGATCGCGATGGTCGCCCCCGACCACGCCCCTCCGTTCGCGCCGGAGCAGCTCGAGCCGATCATCTGGACGGTCCGCGATTTTGTCGAGACCAGCATGCCGAAGAGCCAGGGCTACGACGTCACAAGCATGCGCTTCGACGAGGAAGGGCTCGTCGCGGTCCGTGGGGCCCACGTCAGCGTGTGCGCCGTCTTCCGGAGCGCGAACGCCTCGGCGATCCGACGCGACCTCGTTCGGTTCATCCGTGACTTCGAGGGTCGGAACGAAGGCCGCTTGCAGACCTGGGAAGACGCCTGCCGCTTCGCGGGGGAAGCCGCCGACGCGATGTCACCCCTGATCGCAGCTGCGTAGTCGGCCCGAGCCGGCGAGCAGGCTGCCGTGGCCGCTGCCGTTCCTCGGTCTCACTTGCCTTGCGCTCGGAACGCCATGATAGCCAGGCCGTTGAGCACGATGCCGAACGCCGCAATCGCAATGAACGCGTTCCCGATCGCCGTCCAATCGAAGCCGGTGAGGATGAGCGCACGGGCGGCATCGGCCATGTAGCTGACCGGGTTGACCGTCGAGAAGGTCTGGACCCAGGCCGGCAGGAGCGCCTTCGGGAGCATCGCCGTGCTCAAGAACAAGAGCGGGAACGTGAGGGAGAAGCTCACCATCATCGTCGACTCGGTGTTCTTCGTCCGCAGCGCGACCGTGTTCGAGAGGCCCGAGAACGCGACGCCGAAGGCCGCCGCGAGGAGCGTGATCAGCACCGCGCCCACGACGCCCGTGGCGAACGGAATCCGCCAGTCGAAAAGTGTGAGGATCGCGGCGATGCCGAATCCGGACTCGAGGTCCGCCACCATCCCGAAGCCCGACTGGGACGCGCTCTGGATGGCGGTCATGACCGTGATGCCCGGGAGGAGCACGGCGACGTAATCGTAGGGGAGTGGGGCCCCCGAAAAACCGCCGCTGGCGGCGGAGGAGAAGACCGTCCCGAACGTCTGGCTGAACATGACGAGCCAGATCAAAGGCATAAAGAGGCTGAAGAACAGGAGGACCGGCGTCCTCGTGAGCTTCACGAGACTGCGCCACGTGACGAGCCCAATCTCCGTGAAGACTCCGCCGCTCGTTTCCGCATCTCGTGTCCGCCTGATGACCCGCTGTGCGTGTCCAACGTCTGTGACCATGCTATCGCCTCCGCCTTCCGAATGCCCGCGACATCGGCTTCACTTCCTCGACGCGCATCTGCCGCCCCGTGTGTTGCAGGAAGACCTCGTCGAGCGTGGGGTGTGCGAGCGCAACCTGATGGACAGGGACCTTCTCCGAGTCGAGTCGGCGCAGGACCTCTAGGAGCGTCGCGCCCCCGTCCGCCGTGTAGGCGCTCACTCCCTCGTCGAAGATCGTCGCGCGGCTTACACCAGGGATGGTCCGTGCGATCTCGAGAGCCCGGTCCCGACTTTGTTGGAACGCCTCGTCGCGAGTGATCCGAACCGTGATGATATCGGCGCCGATCGCGGCTTTCAACTCCGCGGGACTTCCCTCGGCGACGATCTTGCCCAGGTCGATGATCGCGATGCGCTGGCAGAGCTGGTCCGCCTCTTCCATGTACTGGGTCGTCAGGAAGATCGTCATGTTCTCCTCCCGGTGAAGGCGGCGCAGATACTCCCACACCGCGGCGCGCGTCTGCGGGTCGAGGCCGGTCGTGGGCTCGTCCAGGAACAGGATTCGGGGGTGATGCACAAGCCCCGCGCCCAGGTCGAGCCGCCGCCGCATTCCGCCCGAGTATGTATAAGCGCGGCGGTTCGCGGCGTCCTTCAACTGCAGGACGTCGAGGAGCTCCTCCACCCGCTCTTCGACGAGGGCGTTGGGCATGTGGTAGAGCCGCCCGATCAGCCAGAGGTTCTCGCGGCCGGTCAGTTCGCCGTCGACGCCGATGGACTGACCCGTGTAACCGATGATGCGCCGGATGTCCGCCCCCTGGCGGTCGACGTCGAGTCCCGCGACACGGACGGTGCCACTCGTCTTCGCGAGGAGCGTCGTGATGATCTTGATGACCGTGGTCTTCCCCGCCCCGTTGGGGCCGAGGAACCCGAAGAACTCCCCCGCGCCGACGGAGAAACTGACGTCGTTGACGGCCTTCACTTCCTCTTGGCCTCGGCCTCCGTACACCTTCACCAGGTGACGGACGTCGATGACGGAATCCTTCGATGAACGCGGCATCGCGGCCCTCTTCTTGCTATCAGGCCGTAGTGTGGCGACCTCGGACATGGCGCCCTCCCCAAGTGGCTGTCGGCTAAATAGCTTGGCTTCGGGACACGTGTGACGACGTCCCGCGGGTGAAGAATTGGTCCAGGGGTGCGTCACCTGCCGTGTTCCGAGCGAGACTTGGTTGGATACGCCCTCCGCCACCACCGTTAAGAACAGATGGTGACCGTTTGGGAAGGGGGAATTCTCACGAAGTACTTCTATACCGGAATCCGAGTGCGAAACCTCGAACGCTCGATCGAGTTTTACCGGAAGGTGATGGGAATGAAGGTGACGCGGCGGGGGCGGATGCAGCATGGCGGGGTGTGGGTCGAGCTGAAGAGTCCCGACTCCGCACAGAGACTAGAGCTCAACTGGTATCCGGCCGAGAGCAAGTTTTTCACCCCATATCGCAAAGGAGAGGAGCTGGACCACCTCGCGTTCCGGGTCTCCGACGTCGGTCGCGCGTTCCGAGAAATCGTCGCGAAAGGCGCACGCCCGAGGGTTGAGCCGTTCCGCGAGGATCGCTACGAGTTCGCGTTCGCCAGCGATCCGGATGGTATCTGGATCGAATTGATCGGTCGGATCAAGGCCTGATTTCGGGATGAGAATCCGAGCGACGGGGCAGACCTACCCGAACAACCGGTGGAGGAGTTCGATTCGATCGAAGTATACGACATCCTCCTCCGTCAAGTTCCGAAGGGCGTCGACGTATGAGATTTCGAGGCCGATGCCGATCAGTCGCGCCTGTCTCGATCGCGCGGACCCGTTGAGGTCTACGATGGGTCCACCGGGGATCAGGAGACGACGGTAGATGCGAGGCTCCCGGAGAATGAGATGGGCGCGGCACATCGGGCAGCGTTTTCGGCTCCCGCCGTTCAGACGCGATCCGAGCAGGTCGATCGGCATGATCCAGGTTTTGGCGGCGGAGGATCGAACAAAGTCGTCGATTTCGGCAAGCGTCTCCGCGATTTTCTCGGGAGAAAGGCCGTCGCTCAACCCCTGACCTCCTCTAACCAAGTTGCGATACAGCGCTTATAAGAATTACGCTCGTTTCAGCATGGCACCGCCGTCCGGGGACCCGCGGCGCGAGGGGACCTCTTGAACATGCTTGGCACCGATGCCGCGTTGCTATCTTGTCAAGGCATGCGAACTATCCGGCCCTTTGGAGGACCGGGTCCGTAGGCTCGGCATTAACAGGGAACAGGGCTGAAAGGGCGCAAGCTGAACAGACCGGCAACGTCGGCTTCGGTATAGCTCCCCATCCAGAAAGGTGCTCCGATTGGGGCACGTTTTCCGGTACCCTAATGAGGGCTCCGAGACATGGATCTAACATGCGTGGAGGGTGGCGAGGCGACCGCCGCGCGAGCCTCGTTCTTTTCGTCCTATTTTGCATGCTCAGTCTCCTCCCCGCCACTTCTGCGACCATCCCCGCGAGAACGGTAGTCCAGGATGGGGCCGCCCATGCCCCGATACTCATCGAAGGGGACGGCGACTTCACGCCACCGAATGGAGTCGTTGGGGGTAGCGGCACACCCGCAGACCCTTTCATCATCGCCGGATGGGAGATGCTCCTGACGGGTCCGCCTGGGATTGAAATCCGAAACACGAGCGCCTACTTCGTGATCCGTGATGTTGTCCTCATTGGAAGTGTGGATGGCGCATTTGACGGCGTCATCCTCCGTCACGTAGCGAACGCCCGAGTCGAGAACGTCACTTCCGAACACAATCGCATCGGAATTCTGCTGGACGCTGGCCAATCGGTCGCGATCTCGCAGAACCGGCTGCTCGGGAACCGTCGAGGGAGTCACGTGTTCTCTTCCACGCACGTGGCAAGCTCCCGCAAC
>VBMB01000158.1:0-1440 GCA_005878525.1 Methanobacteriota archaeon | reverse complement strand
CCTCGACGATGGAATACTGTTCGACAATGTCACCGATGCATCAGTCGCGGACAACGATTTCTCATGGTACCGAGACGTCGGCTTCAGTGCTTTGGGATTCCGCATCCACTCATCGGAGAACGTCTCTTTGACGGCCAACACGTTTCGGGATTATGGCGGACATCTCCTCGAACAGTCGGCAAACATCACGATTACGGGAAATCGCTTTCCGGGGTATCTGTACGGTCTTGCGCTTAGATCATCTCGCGGCATGACGCTTTCCAACAACTCGATGGATCGTGGTGGACTCTGGATTGAAGGGTTGGACCTCCTCGACTTCAACTCGCATCACATCGACTCCACCAACGAAGTAGGTGGGCGACCCATCGCGTACTACCGCGATTGCGCGGACGTATCCCTCGATGGAACCGCTACGGCCCAAGTCATCGTGGCAAACTGTCAGCGGGTACACCTCGTGAATCTCTCATTTGCGCACGTTGCCGTTGGGGCTCAGTTCGTCTACTCTCAAAACGTCTCGGTCAATCGAAGCAACATGGTCGACGTCACGGAGGGCGTCCGCGCGGAAGCATCCGCGAACCTGAGCGTGATGCAGAACAACATGACGCTCGGAGCGTTCGGCATTCACGTACTGGGCACGAGCGGTTTCATCCTCGGCGGGAACAGAATTTGGAACTACCCGCAGGAAATCGATGTCGAGTCGAGCACGAACGGCGAGGCCTTGGGCAATACGCTCACGGGAAGTTCGAATGTGGGGCTGGCGGTTTCCTTCTCTGCCCGGCTCGTCCTATCTGGAAACAACGTTTCAGGGAACAACTGGGGCATTGGGGTGGGCGAGTCGACAGAAGTGGTTATCGAACGGAACGAGGTCGCCCAGAACCATGTCGGGATCAGCCTCGGGTCGTCGCAGGGAATCCGCGCCCACCACAACGACTTCCTCGGGAATGACGTTCAAGCTCGCGATGAATCCGGTGCGACCAACCAGTGGGACGACGGATATCCATCGGGCGGGAATTACTGGTCCAACTACAACGGATGGGATGACTGCGGGGGCCCTGCCCAGGACGTCTGCCCGGGAAGCGACGGCCTCGGAGACATCCCGTATTCCATCGCAGCTGGGGTCCAGGATCGCTATCCGCTGGTCCCCGTCAATCCGATGAACAAGCTGCCCCTCGCTGAGTTTTCGTACACGCCGTCGAGCATCGGGCCTGGAATCTCCGTTACAGTGGACGCATCGGCCTCTTACGATCCCGAAGGATGGCCGCTGCGGTACCACTGGGAGTTTGGAGACGGTTCAGCCGCAAACACCACTTCCACGTCGATCCAGCATACATACTCGGCGTCTCAGACGTTTGTCGTAACGCTCACCGTGACGGACGTGCGCGGTGGAATGTCCTCCCAGAGCCAGGCCCTCAAGGTCGGATTCGCGCCGGTCGCCTTGTT
>VBMB01000081.1 GCA_005878525.1 Methanobacteriota archaeon | reverse complement strand
TGGATCGGGCCGTTCATCGGTGCGATTGTCGCGGGCCTGTTGTACGCCAATGTGTTCCTCGAGAAGCCTCGTTAAGCGCCCCACGCACGCTGCGCGTGACGCTGGCTCGCGCAGTTTCACATTACGTAAGAAATGTTTAAATTGGATTGCTGGGTGCCCAACTTGGTATGATTCGCGGGACGGCTCCGGCGAAGGCGGTAGCGGTGCCAAAACCCGCCGTTCAAGAGCCCCCCGTCAAGTTCCGGTCCGGCAAACACACCGTGATCGTGAAGGAAGTTTTCGACATCGCCCCGAAGTTTCCGCAGACGTACCTCATCCGGTTCACCTTCGAAAATGAGCCCGTGTTCGACTTCGAGCCGGGTCAGTTCATCTCGATCTTCGCGGAGAAAGACGGCAAGCGCATCTCCCGCCCGTATTCGATCGCGTCATGGCCGGAGAACAAGGACTACCTCGAGCTCTGCATCAAAATCGTCGAGGGCGGGTTCATGTCGAACTACCTCTACCACGTCCCCCCGGGGACGAAGCTCCAGTCGATTGGGCCGTTGGGCCGCTTCGTGATCCCGGAGCCGATTCGGTACGACACCGTGTTCGTCGCCACGGGGACCGGGGTCGCGCCGTTCGTCTCGATGATGGGCCACATCTGGGCGCAAGGCCTCGACCGAGGCCATGAGTTCCATGTCGTGTTCGGCGTGCGCTACGTGCACGACCTGATCTACCGCAGCTTGATCGAGAAGTGGGAGCGGGAGCATTCGAACTTCCACTTCTACCCGACGATCTCGCGTCCCGAGACGCCGGATTGGAAGGGCCGCGTGGGCTACGTCCAGAAGGTCATTGAGAACGACATCACGGACTACGGGAACAAGCAGGTCTTCATCTGCGGCCTGCACGACATGGTCGAGGACGTGAAGAACCTCTGCCAACGCCTCGGCTTCGCCTATGTGCGATTCGAGAAGTGGGACTGAGTCCATCCTTGGATCATCGTAGTCGGATCCAGACTTTTCCGACAATCTCACGCAGATCGATCGGTCCGAACGTCCGGCTGTCCCGACTCCGGTTCGCGTTGTCGCCGGCCAGGCGGATTTGGCCAGCATCGGGAACGTCCGAAATTCGTTTCACCAGAAATCGGTCGGGGGTCTCCGGGTCCCGCACTACCACGATATCTCCTTTCGCGGGCGGGCGGAACCTGTACGCCCACCGATTGACGAGGACGTAGTCCCCCGTTGCCAACTCGGGACGCATGCTGTCGTCTTCGACCCGGAACCGGCGGAGCGGGAACATCGCGGACGGAATCACTTGAACTTCGGATAGATGGTGAGGCGTTCCGTCGGGTACGGCGCCTTCGCGGTGATCGTCTCGAATCCCTTCGTCTTCCAGAAGATGGACGCGATGTCGTTCGTCGCCTTCAGGAGGTCCTCGGCCGCCTGGAGGTTGATCTCTTGGCGCGCCTTCGAACCGGTCTTGAGCGCCTTCCACACGAGATCGTGGAGTTCCGGGAATGTCTTCAGGTGCTCCGGCTTGAAGTAGTCGGCCCAGAGGATGCGAAGCTCATTCTTCGCGATCTCCGAGTGCTGCTCCTTCGTGGCGACGTACCGCGCAAGCTTGTTTGTATACTCCTGACGTTGCTCCGGCGTCGCACCGGTCCCGGGCTTCTCGAGTTGGTTGATCAGGTCGACCATTCGGACGACCGTGTGGGCGGCGAGTTGCGCATGGTGCGGATCGTAGATGCCGCACGGGATGTCGCAGTGCGCGTACGCGATCGGAGCCGGAGAAATCCGGTCGAGCCAGCGGGCCAGCAAGTACAGCAGTGACATGGTCGCCTCGTAGCGGATTCGGTTATTTAAACGTGCGGCGGGCTTCGATCTCGGAGACGGCATACGGGGAATCACGCCAATCTTATCATCCCGCAATTCGCTTTGCGTCTTCCTTGACGCCTGGCTACCGGAACGTCGGGGAACTGCGGACCGAGTACAAGGCGAAACGTCCCGCCATCGAGGCCCGGCTCGAGGACTTCCGCCGCGCAGGACGTTTGGCGGACGAGCGACTCTTCGAGGAACTGTGCTTCTGCATCGTGGCCATTCAGTCGAAGGCCCGAGCGTCCGACGCGGCCGTCGCCGCTCTCAGAGAGACCGAACTCCTCTGGTCCGGTGAAGCGGCGGAGATCGCGGCGTTCCTGCGTCATCGCACGCGCTTCCACAACCACAAAGCCGCGTATATCGTTCGCGCGCGAGATCGTTTGTTTCCGGAAGGCCGTGGCGAAATCGCGAAGACGTTGGATTCGTTCTCTTCCTCGAAGGACGCTCGCAATTGGCTCGTCCGCGAGATCCATGGCTTGGGCCTGAAGGAGGCAAGTCACTTCCTTCGGAACACGGGCCGAGGCGAAGACCTCGCCATTCTGGACCGTCACATCCTCAGAAACCTCATCCGCCATGGCGTCGTCCGGCGCATGCCGCGGACCCTGACCGCGAGGCGATACCTGGACATTGAGGCGCGAACCGAGCGGTTTTCGAACGAGATTGGAATCCCGATGTCGGCCCTCGATCTGCTGTTCTGGAGCCGAGAGACGGGCGAGATATTCAAGTGAGCCGCGAGGCTATTCCAGACCGCGTTCGCGGCGCCGTATGTTCAACCTTACTCAAGGTTAGTCCGCGAGATCTGTCAGAGAGGCGGCGTTGTCCGAATCCTGATGTAGCTCCCGGCGCATCGTGCCGGCGATGGGCAATCCCTCCCCGAACGAGGTTCGCGCGCGCTTGCTCGGATGGTATGATGCAAATCGCCGGGACCTACCGTGGCGGCGCACACGAGATCCCTATCGAATCTTGGTCGCCGAATACCTGCTGCAGCGGACTCGGATCGCAAGCGGGACGCCGTACTACGAGCGGTTCCTCGAACGGTTTCCCACCGTCCGGGATCTCGCTGCCGCCCCCCTCGATGATGTCCTCGCCGTCTGGGAGGGGTTGGGCTTCTACGGGCGGGCTCGGAACCTGCACGCGGCGGCGCAGTCGATCGTCCAGCGGCACGGCGGCGAGGTCCCTCGCTCGTACGACGAGCTGGCGTCGCTCCCTGGGATTGGGCCGTACACCGCCGGTGCGGTGGCCAGCATCGCCTTCGGGATTTCGGTGCCCGCCGTGGACGGAAACGTCACACGGGTGATTGCTCGCTTGTTTCGGATCCGCGAGAATGTGACGGCGGGAAGTGTGCGAAGGCGGATCGCGGAGATTGCCGCGCGACTCGTCTCTCCTGAGCGGCCGGGTGCCTTCAACCAGGCATTGATGGAACTCGGTGCCACGGTTTGCACGCCCATCGCGCCGGCGTGCGGGGGCTGTCCCGTCGAACGGGTTTGCTTGGCGCGTGCGGCCGGCGAGGAAGGAGAGCTGCCCATCTCATCTCGGCCTCGGCCCCCGCGTGCGGTGACCGTTGTCTTCGGGCTCGTGGCCGCGAACGGGCGGGTCCTGCTCGTCCGGCGACCGAAAGGGCAACTGCTCGCCGGGCTGTGGGCCCTTCCGGGCGGAGAGCGCAACGGGCCTTCGGAGAGCACGGATCTCAAGGGATCGATTCGGTCTCAGGCGGGGATCGAGGTTCGTGTCGGCCCGCGATGGTCGCGCGTGGACCGCACCTTCTCCCACCGGAAGTGGTCCGGGTCGATCTACCGCTGTTCCCCGGTTCGGCGGCCGAAGGAGACCGATTCGGTCCGCTGGGTTCTCCGGGAGGAGGCGCTGTCGCTTCCGTTGGTGCCGTTCCATCGCGATGCGATCAAGGCCCTCGCGGGACTCGAGTCATTCGCGAGCTTATAATATCCAACTCAACGAATAAATATCTGGCCCGAATCCTTAAGCGGGAACGAGCCATCGGACCGCTGTGCGACGCTTCTTAGTCGTCGGGCATCGGGCGTCCACCGATCCGGCTTTTCCCCTAGACGACTTGGCGGGAGGAGCGGGCCGCATGGACATCCTCTTGAACGCGGCGAACGCCGCCCTCCACCTCGCCCATGACCTTCGACGGGATGTCGAGGTCGGTCTCCTCCTTCTCGGGCCTCCTAACCCGCCGCGGTTCGTGCGCTTCGAAGGCTTCCGACTCCGGAACTACCAGCCCGACATCCGAAGCAATGCCGCACTCGTCCGCCGGGCGCTCGTGGATGCCTACCGAATCGAACGGGAGAGCTCGCCGGGCGTCTTCGGATCGCAGACCGACTTCGAGGAGGCGCTCGATCGTTTCGGACCCGTATTCGTCTACGCCAAAGAAGGCGGCAAAGACATTCGTCAAGCGAGTCTTCCCGCGGACGCCACCTTCGTGTTCTCGGACAACCAGGATCTCATGGCGGCCGAGGAACGCGTCCTGACCGAGCGTGGCGCGCTCGTCGTCGGACTCGGTCCGCTGGCGCTGCACACGGACCACGCGATCGCGATCCTTCAGAACGAACTCGATCGGAGACCCGTGTGACCCGCGCGACCGCCGGAGCCACATCGGCCACCAACGACCAAAAGCTCTAATAAACGGAGAAAGTAGCCGCTTCGGGAGAAATGCCCAAGCCCGCACCGGGTCGTGATTTCTACATTGCCACCGCGGACGAGATCCGGGCGGGACGGACGACGGACCTCTACTTCGTCCGGACGCTCGAGATCCTGAAGAAGGCGGGTCGCAGCCGAGCCAATGTCGTCGCCGAGGTCACGACCGGTGCCCTGCCGAACGACTGGCCGTGGGGAATCTTCTGCGGCCTCGAGGAGGTCGTGCATCTTCTGGAGGGAAAGGGCGTGAGCCTGTGGTCCCTCCCGGAAGGCAGCGTCTTCCCACCGAAGACGCACCGAGGCATCCCGCTCCCCGTCATGATCCTCGAAGGCCCGTACGAGGAGTGGGCATTGTACGAGACGCCGGTCCTCGGGATGATCTGTCAGGCCAGCGGCATCGCGACGAAAGCCGCGAGGATCCGAAAGCTCGCGAACGGAAAGCAGGTCCTCTCGTTCGGCGTGCGCCGCATGCATCCCGGAATCGCGCCGCTCATCGAACGGTCCGTCACGATTGGCGGGCTCGACGCGATCACGACGCCCTTGGGCGCCGATCTCCTCGGTGTCCCCGCCATGGGTACGATGCCTCACGCCCTCGTCATTGTGATGGGCGGACCGCGCGAAGCTTTCGGGGCGGTCCACAAGTATCTCGAAGCGAAGATTCCGCGCATCGCCCTCGTCGACACATACTACGACGAGAAGACGGAGGCGCTGATGGCCGTCGAAGCGATTCCGGACCTCTCGGGCGTCCGACTCGACACGCCGGCCTCGCGCCGCGGCAACTTCGCCGCGATCGTCCGAGAAGTCCGTTGGGAGCTGGATCTCCGCGGCCACAAGGACGTGAAAATCTTCGTGTCGGGCTCCGTGGACGAGAAGTCGATTCCCGCTCTCCTCGAAGCCGGCGTCGATGGCTTCGGCGTGGGCACGAGTTTGAGCAACGCTCCGACGATCGATTTCGCCTTGGACCTCGTCGAGGTCGATGGCAAGCCCGCGGCGAAGCGGGGCAAGTTCGGCGGCCGCAAAGACCTTCATCGCTGCCCGAAAGACGGCACCTACGAGGTGGGCGTGCGGACGTGTCCGGTGTGCGGCGCCAAGATGGCCCCGGCGTACACTCATTACATGGATCATGGTCGGGTGACCGCGCCTTTGCCGGCCCTCGATGCAATTCGCGAGCGGGCGATGCGCGAGACCGAGCGGGCTCCCCTCGAAGCGTGAACGAGAGAGTCTTTATCCTGAGGCCCTTGCGTCTGCACTCGAATGGTCCGGACGAAAGCGGACATCCGCGCGACGTACGATCGGATCGCCGAATCGTTCGCGGCCCGGCGACGAGAACCTTGGCCCGAAGTCCGGTCGTTCATCGAGTCCTTGCCTCGCGGCTCGCGGGTCCTCGATCTCGGAGCCGGCCATGGACGACACACGACGATCCTCGCGGGCCGGGGCCATCACGCCGTGGCGCTCGACTTCTCCCGGCGCCTCCTGTCAATTGGCCGCGCGGACGAGCGTCGAAAGGGAGTTGCCGTCCGCATCGATTGGGTCGGTGGCGAAGCGACGAAACTGCCGTTCCGGGATGCGTCGTTCGACGCGAGCCTGTGCATCGCGGTCTTGCATCATCTCCCGATCGAGTCGGATCGCATCGCTGCGTTGACGGAGCTTCGACGCGTCCTGCGTCGGCAGGCCCCCGTATTCTTGAGTGTGTGGGCACGAGAGCAGCCGCGTTTTCAATCCATGCCTGCGGCGTCCAAGGTCGATGGCGATGTCGAAGTGCCGTGGACGATGCCCGACAAGACCGTGGTGCCGCGCTTCTACCATCTGTTCCAAAAAGGCGAGCTGGAGCGATTAATTATCGGATCGGGGCTTCACGGAGAAAGGTTTTTCCCCGGCGCCGGAAACTGGTTCGTACAGGCACGATCAAATGGCTGATCCGCTCGGTACCGTGAACGGTTTCTTCTCCACGATCCTGGGGAATCCCGTCTACCTTCTGGTCACGATCGGCGGGCTCGCACTCTTCGCTCTCCTGGTAGTTGCACATCACATCCACAAGATTCACAGCGAAGAGATCTTCGTCCACCAGGCCTGGGGCGCGAACTGGAAAGGCCGGTAGGCGCGCGAAACTCTCATATCTGCACGGCCGCATCGAGGCGGTCCGGTTGGAGTCAATTTGTCGAACGTCCCGGAGGGGCTGCGCTACACGAAAGACCATGAGTGGGCGAAGATCGCGGGGAAGCGCGCCCGGATTGGGATTACGGACTTTGCTCAGGATCAGTTGACGGACGTCGTGTACGTCGAGCTGCCGCCGATTGGGAAGACCGTCAGGCAAGGAGAGCCGATCGGGACCGTCGAGTCTGTGAAAGCCGTCAGCGAGATTTTCGCACCGATCGGCGGAAAGGTCGTCGAAGTCAACAAGGCTCTCGTAGACAAGCCCGAGCTCGTAAACAAGGATCCGTATGGCGAAGGATGGATGGTCGTCGTGGAGGCCACCGAGCCCCCGCAAGCGAACGCTCTGATGGATGCCGCGGCGTACCGCCGTCACATTGGTGACTGATCAGGCCTTCACCTGGGGAACCCTTTTATCAACGGCTATGGTTCGACCGCCGGGCACGTCGGCTAGTTTGGACTAGGCTATGGGCCTTCGGAGCCTAAGACGGGGGTTCGAATCCCTCCGTGCCCGCTCTTCTCGAGGTCACGGCCGGCGCGTCATCGACTTCGCGTTGCCTCGAGCTCCTCCGGAGGACGTACCTTCCGGAAGTTCCTGTAAATCAACAGGTCGTACGCCAACTTGAGGGACCCCGCAGCCACCAACGGCGTTCCGAGCCAGAGGTTCGCGAGGGCGTAACCCGCCAGCGACGGACTGATCGCCGACGAAACCGTGCGCGTGGAGCTCGTGAGGCCCGCTGCCGCGGTCCGGTCTTGCTCGTCCACGATCGACATGACGTACGATTGCCTCGTCGGCACGTCCATCTGAGACAACGACTGACGACACAGGAGAAGAAAGACCGCGCTCAAGGCCGTCGGAGCGAACGCCACGGCGATGAGCAGCACATTCGAAGGCACGTGAGTGAAGACCATCGTCCGCAACAGGCCGATCCTCCGTGCGATACGCTCGGCCAGGAGAAATGACAAGGCGGTCACGAGCTGGGTCGCAAAGAAGATGGCACCGAGGGTGGACAGATCCAGCCCGAATCGGAGATAAAAGTAGTAGGAGAGGATGCTCTGTCCGATGAAACCGCCGCCGAACGAGTCGATTGCGAAAAGGGTCGACAGCTTCGCGACGATGGGCCGACCGCGCGGGGACAGAGCCGAGCGTTTCGCGGCGCCAGATTCCGGTTCGACGTTTCTAGACAAGACGGAGTAGAGCGCAGCCCCGAAGAGTCCGGAGATCATGTAGCCCAGGAAGAGCGGTGAATATCCGATGTAGTTCGGAAGGCCCGCAAGGAGCGCTCCGGCCGAAGACGCCCCGTATCCGACCAGGTTGTACACGCTGAATGCCAGGGTCCGGCGATCGGGGCGACTGGTCTTCGGGAGAATGGCTTGTTCGAGCGACAGAAACGGCCCGACTTCTCCGGCTCCGACGGTCATGTTCCCGACGATGCCCGCCAGGACCGGAGCCCACCAATCCCTCGAGACGAAGAGCAAGGTTCCCGCGACGAAATCGGTGAGAGCGAAGAAGACGAGCGTTTTCCTCCGGCCAATTCGATCCGCGAGGAAGCTGATGACGAGCGTGTAGAGGGCGCTGCTGAGCACGGTCGCGGTCAGGACAATTCCGATCGCGAGGGGAGTGAAGCCCAGTTGGGCGAGGTAGACGCCGAAGATAACTCCGAGGAAACCGTAGGGAACCGTTCGGACGGTCTTCTCGAGGAAGATGAGTTTCCCGTCCCGATCGATCCAGTCTCCGAGACCCGTAGATCCACCCCGCTCATCGGTTCGGTCTCGGGCGCTTCGGACGCGGTGCGGGTTTGGCGCCAGGTCTTGCAGGGCGGGTCGGGGTCCATTTCAATTCCATGTGGATTTCCAGTTCGTCCTCTTCCTTGGCGTAGAGGAGTTTGAAGGTGACCGGATCGGTCGGCTGAACCAGAACCTTCTTCTGGTGTCCTGGCAGGACCTTGGAGAGATCGACCGAACGCCGACCCAAGCCTTCCCCCAGGCCCACCAGGGCCTTTGAAAGGTCCTCCTTGCTGAGCCTCTCCTTGTACCGGAAGATCGACTCGTGAACCTCGCGGTAGTTTTCCAAGACTTCCATCATCTTGGTCCAGTGGCTCATGGTCTGAGCGAGCTCGGTCCGTCCTTTCTCCGTGAGCGCATAGTGCTTCCGATCGAGTCCCTCATCGCGGAACTCGATACGGCTCGTCACGAGACCGCCTTCCTCGAGCTTCTCGAAGGCCGGGTAGATCGTCCCGGTCTTGGGACGCCAGTAGCCGGAGAACCGCTTCTCCAGTTCCCGGATCACTTCAACTTACCCCGTGGCGGGCCAATCGCGTCCTGGTTTATATGCGTAGATATCCTACTCAGTGGTCGATATCGATCGACCGTCGGAATGCTTAATATACATAGATGTACTACCTGCGTAGAGACTCTACTCAAGGAGGACTTCAATGAAATGGGTAACCCGAGAGAAAGCGAAGGTGGACCGGATTGCGTGCCCGTGGCTCGTCAAGAAATTCGTCGATCCGAAAGCGGAGTTTCTGTTCGTGCCGCGGGAAAACGTCTTGGAAGTCGCGAAGGAACAGGGCGCGATCCCGTATGACAGCCCTGGCGCCGAGCTGTTTCACTATAAGGAGGGTGGCGACGAGCGGTGCAGCTTCGATGCGATTATCAAGACGTACAAGCTCACGGACCCAGCGTTGCTCGACATGGCCGAAATCGTACGCACCGCGGATGCGGCCCCGCGAGTGCGGCGTGCCGAAGGTGCGGGGCTCGAGGCGATGGCCCTGGGGTTCCGGACGAACGCAAAAGACGATTTCGAGAACATGCGACTCCAGTTCCCCGCATATGACGCGCTCTACACCTACTGCAGACTCAAGGTCGAAGGGAAAGCCAAGTTGGAGCATGCGACCTGATGAGCCTCCGGTTGCTGGGCTCCATCGATCTTCCCGCCCATGCAAAGGAGGGCGGTTTCGATCACGCTGCGGTTCATCATGGATCTTCTCGGCTCTACATCGCCCATACGTCTAACGATGATGTCGACGTCGTGGACTCCGCCTCCGACCGTTTCCGTCACTCCATGCACGGACTGAAAGGCGTCGCGGGCGTACTCGTCTCGGACGAACGCGATCTCCTCTTCACGGCGAATCGCGGCGAGAACACGATCGGCATCTTCGCGGCTGGCGGGGAACAACAAGTGGCGAGGCTCTCCGTTGGCATTCGTCCTAACGGACTCGCTTTCGACCCCTCCCTTGGGCTGCTGCTCGTGGCTAATGTCGGCGATCCCGATGTCCCGAACTCTTCAACCGTATCACTAGTCGACATGGACCAGAAGGCCGTGACCGGCACCGTGGTCCTTCCGGGGCGCCCTCGCTGGGCCGTTTACGACGAGGTCAAGGCCGCGTTCTACGTGAATATCGCGGATCCACCGCTCATCGTGGGGATCGATGCCAACCATCCCTCGGAAATTCGGGAGACCTTCGCGATTCCTTCCAAGGGACCCCATGGCCTTGATCTGGACTCCCGTGCGAGACAACTCTTCTGTGCCTGTGACGAGGGGAAGTTGGTGGCGGTCCACTTGGATACCGGGGAGGTCCGTTTGATCGGTAACCTCAGTGGCCCGCCCGATGTTATCTTCTTCAATAGGGCGCTGCGGCGTGCCTATGTCGCCGTCGGATCTCCCGGAGTGGTTGACGTCTTTGACGTGGGGCGAATGAAGGTCCTCGAAACCGTCCCGACGGAGAAAGGAGCCCACACGCTCGCCTTCGACCATCGTAAGAACAAGGTCTACGCCTTGCTACCTGCCACCCACCGAGCGGCTGTATTTCAAGACGACTGACATGTGGAGTTGTGAGTGATGGATCAGCACGAGATGTTTACGGAAGTCGTAGAAAACGTTGCGAAGATGTGCGCCGTCAGTGCAATGACCGCTCCGAAGAGCGGAGGGCAGCTCTTCCTTAAAGGATCCAAGCCTTTCATCGAGACAACGATCGTCAAGGACAAGGAAACGCTTCATCGCCTCGCGGAATGGCTCCGAGCGCGAGGGACCAAACTCAAGAACCCGATCTTTTTCCGCGACGCCGACACGGCTGAGAAGGTGGACCTCATCTTGTTCATCGGGCTCGAGAAGTGGTATCCGCCGATGTACGACTGCGGCGCTTGCGGGTACGGCACCTGCAACGAATTTCTGCGTGCGAGTCCCGCGCATCACACAGGAGAGTACCAGGACTGGGAATTCCTCGGGCCCATTTGCCAGCTTCGTTGCATCGACCTCGGTATAGCAGTAGGATCCGCGGCGAAACTTGCGAGCATGAACAACGTTGACACCCGTTGTCAGACCCGAGTCGCCGCCGCGGCGAGGCACCTTGGAATCATTCACTCGGACCTCGCGGTCGCACTTTCGATGAGTGTGTCCCACAAGAGCATTTTCTTCGACAAGAAGATTCCGCAAGTCGACTTCGAGACTCTGCCAACCTCGTGAACCAATCCAGCGGTCGGGGTCAAAGCCTGACTGGAGCATGCGCCTATTGAGCTTGAGCGGAGTCAGGCCACTGCGGCACCGTGTGTCCCCGTTTCCTAGAATGCGGATCTCAAGAGCCGACGAAGGTTTGCGAGACCTCTTTTGAGATCCTGGGTCTCGCCTCCAAGTCCCAATCGGAAAT